>JAFTPW010000140.1:0-6065 GCA_017463075.1 Clostridia bacterium | reverse complement strand
CGTTCCCTTCGGCATTCACGCGGGAAGCTATTACGGCAAGGTGCGGGATATGCTGGGCGTGGAAAATCTGGCATACCTGTACGCCGATGACGAGGAATTGTACGCGGAAATCATTGCAACCCTGGGAGAAACCAGCTATCAGAACGTGAAAATGATTCTGGAACTGGGAATCCGTCCGGATTTTGCCCACTACTGGGAGGACATCTGCTTCAAGAACGGCCCGCTGGTGTCTCCGGAAGTGTTTGCGGAATACGTAGGCCCCTGGTATAAGAAGACCACCGATCTGCTCCGGGAGTACGGCTGCGACATCGTGTCCCTGGACTGCGACGGCTGCATCGACAAGCTGGGTCCCGTATGGCTGGAAAACGGCGTCAACACCATGTTCCCGATCGAAGTCGGCACGTGGAACGCGTCCATTGCACCGTGGCGTGAGAAGTACGGCAAGTCCCTCCGCGGCATCGGCGGCATGGACAAGAGAGTGTTCGCGCTCGACTACGCGGCAATCGACAAAGAACTGGAGCGTCTCAAGCCCCTGATCGAGCTGGGCGGATTCATTCCGTGTCCCGACCACAGACTGCCGCCGGAAACAAAATGGGAGAACGTGCAGTATTACTGCGAGCAGTTCAGAAAGATGTTCTGATATGACCCGGGACGAAATTACAAGAATATTCCGCGATCCGCCGGTGATTGAGACGCCGAGACTGACACTGCGCCGGATCCTCAGACGCGACAGCCTCGACATGTTCGAGTACGCGTGCAGTGAAGACGTGACCGAGTACCTTCTCTGGGAACCGCACAAAACGGAATCCTATACCTACAAATACCTCTCCTATCTCCAGTCACGCTACCGCGCCGGGGATTTCTACGACTGGGCGATTGTGTGGCGGAATACGGACAAAATGATCGGAACCTGCGGGTTTACGAGGTTCCACTGGGATCACAACGCCGCGGAGATCGGATATGTGCTCAATCCCGGTTTCTGGGGATACGGCATTGCGCCCGAGGCAGTCCGCGCTGTTCTGCACTTCGGTTTCCATGAACTGCGCCTGCACCGGATTGAAGCGCGCTACATGGTTGACAACAGCCGGAGCCGCCGCGTCATGGAAAAGGTCGGCATGCGCTTCGAAGGCATCGCACGGGACTCCATGTTCGTGAAAGGGAAGTACGTCACCGTCGGCACCTGCGCGATATTGAAACAGGAATATGTGGAACTATACGGACCGTGCTGACGGAGAAGAAGGAGATCATGATGACGAAAAAAGTATTATACTGCATACCTGCCGCGGCTGCTGTTCTGTTTTATGGACTGCTCGGCATTTTCGGCGGATTCGGTGCAATCGATTGGTCTGCGTGGCTGATGACGGCAATGCTGCTTCTTGCGTCGGTGCTTATGGTATCCGGCAGACGCTGGGGCTGTATTTTCGGTATCGCGGTCGGTGCATGGCTGATATACATGGGCATGCAGGAAACCGGACAGATCGTGAAGGAATGGGGCATCGGGATTGTTTTCTGCCTGTACTTCGTTCTTATGGGACTGATCTGCACGAAAGAGACCGCAAAGGAAAACTGAATCAACACAAAAAAGCCTGCGGCATTGAAGTCACAGGCTTTTGCTGTATTCACTTATACATTGAACCGGAACAGAACCACGTCACCGTCGGCGATCACGTATTCCTTGCCTTCGGAGCGGACGAGACCCTTTTCCTTCGCAGCAGTCATGGAGCCGCATGCCATCAGATCGTCAAACGCCACGATTTCCGCACGGATGAAGCCGCGTTCGAAGTCGCTGTGGATCTTGCCGGCAGCCTGCGGAGCGCGGGTACCGTTCACGATCGTCCATGCGCGTACTTCCTTCGGGCCTGCGGTCAGGTAGCTGATGTAGCCGAGCAGGGTGTAGCTTGCCTTGATGAGACGGTCGAGACCGCTTTCCGCGATGCCGAGGTCTTCCAGGAATGCCTGCTTTTCTTCCGCGTCCAGCTCTGCGATTTCCGCTTCGATGCCGGCACAGACGGGAATGACTTCCGCACCCTCGAGATCCGCCGCAGCCTTGAGGCTCTTGAACATCATGTTGTCGTCGGAAACGCCGGACGCTTCGTCCTCGCTCACGTTTGCAACGTAGATGATCGGCTTGAGCGTCAGAAGGTTCACGTCTCCCAGAAGCTCGCGTTCGTCGTCACTGAGTTCAACGCTGCGCGCGGTTTTGCCTTCGTTCAGCGCGTCGAGAATCTTGTTGAACAGATCCATCTGCCCCTGTCAAGTCTTGTCGCCCTTGAGGAGCTTCGCGGTCTTGTCGATGCGCTTTTCCAGCTGCTCGATGTCGGAGTAGATCAGCTCAAGCTTGATCGTTTCCAGGTCGCGCGCCGGGTCAACGGAACCGTCCACGTGAACGATATCGCCGTCCTCGAAGCAGCGGAGAACGTGAACCACTGCGTCAACGTCGCGGATTTGGGAGAGGAACTTGTTGCCCAGACCTTCACCCTTGGATGCGCCGCGTACCAGACCCGCGATGTCCACAAATTCAACGGTTGCAGGGGTGTAGAGCGTGGGATTGTACATCTCCGCCAGTCTGTCGAGACGCTGGTCGGGAACCTGAACCACACCCACGTTCGGGTCGATGGTGCAGAAGGGATAGTTCGCGCTGGCAGCACCCGCACCGGTCAGTGCGTTGAACAGGGTGCTCTTGCCGACATTGGGAAGTCCGATGATGCCGAGTTTCATGTATGATACCTGCCGGATAATCCGGCTTGTCCTTTCAGAGAAAACTTCATGTTTATTCAATATATTATACACGCTTTCGGCAGGGATTTCAAGTGTTTTTCGGAAATTGATGCCATACCCGGCAGAAAGTTGTGCGGCGGGATGAAAACCTTTCGGAAAACTATTGATTTTCGCCAAAAAAACATGTATAATATATTGAATAACAAAAATGCCGCCAGGTATTTCTGATTTCTCTTTAAAATCAACATGATTTAATCGTTTCATCACCCGCCGTTCACACCGTTTTCATATAAATGGGGTAAAATAATAAGGTGTTACGGAACGAAATAACTCATAGGAGGAAGTAATGGTATCTGAAGCAAAATACAGGCACGAGTACAAATACTACATCAATGCCTGTGACTGTGAGCTTTTGAAGAGAAGGCTTGCGGCAGTCATGAAGCCGGACCCTCATACCGGACCTGACGGCTGCTACGTCATCCGCAGTCTGTATTTCGACAACTATGCGGACAGAGCTCTTCGCGAAAAGATCGAAGGCTCCAACCCCAGAGCCAAATTCCGTATCCGGATCTATAACGGCAGTGACAAAATCATCACTCTTGAGAAAAAGGTCAAGTCCGGCGAGCTGACACAGAAGCTTCAGGCTAAGCTGACCCGCGATGAGTACGAGAAGATCAAGGCCGGCGATATTGACTGGATGCTCGATGACGGCCGCGGCGTTGTTGCCGAACTGTATGCCCAGATGAAAGGGTATTCCCTCAGACCCAAGACCCTTGTGGAATACACCCGCTATCCCTTCATCTACGACGCCGGAAACGTGAGAGTCACCATTGACCGCGACATCCGCACGGGCATTGCATCCACCGATCTCTTCGACCCGAATCCCCTTGTCCCAACCTTCGGCACCGATGTTCTTGAAGTCAAGTATGACAGATTCCTTCCCGAAATTATCAAGTACGTCATTGCCCCCGTAAGCCGCGACAGACAGTCCCTGTCCAAGTACGAACGCTGCCGCATCTTCGGCTGAGAAATGTATATTTAACAAACCGGCGGTCCGAGCGTGAACCTCCGGAGATAAATATAACAAAAACATTCTGAAAGGAAATTTGACATGAATTTCAACGACATCTTCAAGAACAGCTTCCTGGAAAATACCGTTCAGTTTTCCGTTGTGGACACGCTGATTTCCCTGGTGCTCGCATATGCGCTGGGTATGTTCATTTACTTCATCTATAAGAAGACCTATCAGGGCGTGGTATTCTCCCGTTCCTTCGGCGTTTCTCTCGTTGCGCTCACCATGATTTCCACCTTCATCATCCTCGCCGTAACTTCCAACGTCGTTCTGTCCCTCGGTATGGTCGGTGCGCTCTCCATCGTACGTTTCCGCGCCGCAATCAAGGATCCCCTTGACATCGTTTATCTCTTCTGGTCCGTCGGCGTCGGTATCGTTCTCGGTGCATGCATGTATCCTCTCGCAGTAATCGGCTCCCTCATCGTCGGTCTGATCCTCCTCGTATTCGTACGTGCGAAGACTCCCGAATGCGACTTCATTCTCGTTGTGGAATGTGCTGACGACGCTGCGGAAAAGAAGGCTGCCGAACTGATCGCCGCTTCCGTAAAGAAGTTTGCCGTCAAGTCCAAGACTGTTGCAAGAGGCTACCTCGAAGTTACATATGAAATCAGACTCAATGCCAACGATACCGATTTCGTGAACAAGATTTCTGCTTCCGAAGGCGTTGACAAGGCTGTTCTGGTAAGCTACAACGGCGACTACATGGCATAAATCCCTGTTTGGTCCACCGGGCTTCCCACGAACGGAATCTGAAACATTATAATAGAATTTAAGCTGAATATTACGAAAGGATGAGAGAAGAATATGGGAACCAAATTACTTGTTATCGACGACGATCCCAATATTTCCGATCTTCTGCGGATTTTTTTTGAAACCGAAGGTTACGAAGTCAGAATCGCCGGAGACGGTATTGAGGGTCTTAGCTATTTTAAAATGTATGAGCCGGATGTGGTGCTGCTCGACCTGATGCTCCCCAAGAACAAGGACGGCAATCAGGTGTGCAGAGAAATCCGCGCCATTTCCTCCAAGCCCATCATCATGATTACCGCAAAGGATTATGATGTAACCGACACGGTTGTTGCGCTTGAGCTCGGTGCAGACGACTTTTTGACCAAGCCCTTTGACCTCAAGGAACTTTCCGCGCGGATCAAGGCTGTTCTCCGCCGTTATAATGCTCACGACAATCAGAACGACGACGAGACCATCAAGTTCGAGAACATCGAAATCAGCCGTCAGAAATATGAGCTGAAGCTGTGCGGCAAGGCGGTGGACATTCCCCCGAAGGAGCTGGAGCTTCTGTACTTCCTGGCGTCCCATTTCAACCATGTTTTCACCAGAGACCAGCTTCTGGACAAGGTTTGGGGCTTCGATTACCTCGGCGACTCCCGTACCGTGGACGTGCATGTAAAGCGTCTGCGTGAAAAGCTGGAAGGCGTATCCGACAAGTGGACTCTGAAAACTGTCTGGGGCGTCGGCTATAAGTTTGAACTGATTCAGTAAACGAAAAAGGGGTTGATGATTTCCGTCGTCAGCCCCCTTTTGCTGTCGGATGGCAAGGAGGTTCCATGTTCAAAAGCATATTCGTCAAATATATTTCCGCATTCATGCTCATCAATATCCTGAGCATTTTTCTCTCGACATCCATCATCACAACCCTCGTCAACACCTTCGACGAGAACAACAAAACGCGGAATCTCGCAAAGGTGAACTACGCCGCCGCGTCCTACATGATCGACGACTACACGGCAAGCGGCGAGATCAGCTTCGGCGATTATCTCGAAGAATCCGTGTACGAGATCATCCCGGTGCTCGATACCATTGCACTCAGCGAGGACGATCTGCTCATCTTCGTTGCAGACGGTGACGGCAGTGTCCGTATGGTCAGAGGCGTGGAGCATGCCGGGGATTTTGCGGGCGAGGACGGCATTATTACCGATGGAGAAGAGCTGATTCTGCCGCAGTCGGTCGTCAGTGAACTGAAAAAAGCCGACAGCCTGTCAAGATACGATGACCTTGACGGATTCTTCGACGGGAAATACCTCTCCTATCTTCAGCCGATCGTGGCAAGCGAAGGGAAGACCGTCGGTATGGTCATGACCTGCACGATGAGCACCGACATGGACGAGCTGCTCGAAGCCATGATCCGGACCATCGTCATGTCCATGCTGTGGCTGATGCTTGCGTCGCTCATCGCCGTGTATTTCATCACCGAACGCCTTGTCTCGCCCATCCGCGCCATGTCGAAGGCATCCCGTGAATTTGCCGCAGGGCAGTT
>JAFTPW010000139.1:0-10613 GCA_017463075.1 Clostridia bacterium | reverse complement strand
TAGAACTTGAGCACCAGCTTGTCTTCGCGGAACATGTACATGATCTCGAGTTCCTCGGACAGATCCACGTCATCTTCGGACGCACCTTCGGGGAATTCCATGCCGCGTTCGCTCAGAGCCTCGTAGCTGCCGAGGATGATGTTCACGCCGTCAACCTGAGCCGCGAGGAATCGGTTTTCCGCATCGAAAATCTTCACGTTGTCGGAGTTGCCCATATCCTTGGTGGCAATTTCGAAGACATCCTGCAAAGGACCGCCGGCATACGCGAATACGGAAGACGCGTAGTACAGCATACGGTCGATGCGGGCGTTGTTGAAGATCTTGATATTCTGAACCTTGACGGAATAGGACGGGAATACGTTCTTGTCATCAAAGCTGATGATGGACGCATTGGAATATTCGTCGAGGGATGCTTCGCCGATGATGGCGCTGTCGTATTCCTTCGCCGCGAGATTTGCACGGTAGAAGGGATAGCTGAACGTGATATACACGGACAGGGGCGCGAGAATCATCAGGGAACCGAACGCCGCCGCACATACCTGAGCGGGAGTGGTGTCGTAGAAGCTGGTGAACACGCCGAAGAGCACTGCGATGGCAACGGATGCACTCATCGCAAAGACCATGAAACGGTTGGTGGATGCATCGGGAGCGCTCAAGCGTCCGAAGAAACCGTCGATGAAGTCGGTCTTTTCGATCTTCATGACATCGCAGACGTCGTCGTTATCCGCAAACGCCTTGGATTCGCATTCGGATTCTTCATCGAGCAGGCGTCTTACGATGTGCTTGGGACGCTTGTTGGCGATAATCCGGAAGTTCATCATTTCGCGGCGGTTGTTGAGGATTGCATAAACGAGGGTCAGGAACGCGCTCAGGGCAACGATGAAGTTGAACATCACCGGTTCCTCGGGAATTTCCACGAGACGCGCCATGAGAACGGAGTAAACAATGCCGAGGATGGTCAGAAGCGCGGTCATGGTTTCCGGTCTCGGATTGCCCCGGAAGAGGGATTTCAGACCTGCCGCAATCTGGTCATACGCGCAGAAGCACGCAAGAAGCATGATCTGCAAACTCATCATGATATATACCACCGGGTAAACGGCGGGATCGAACACACCTGCGAACTGCTTGCCGGTACCGGTGAACAGCTTGGTGATGGGCTCGATATTTTCAAAAATCATCAGAACGACGGTCAGAAGTCCGCACAGCACGAGACGCACCCACAGAGAGGTCTGCTTTGCCTTGAATTCGCCGCGGATTTCCGCACTCTGGCTCTTGTCGACATATTCGGGACGGTCGAGCTGAACCTTCTTCGCCTTGCTGTTCTGCTTTTCTTCCAGACGGTCACCGAACTGCTTTGCCTTGTCGGACTTCTTGTCAAGCCCGAACGCAACCATCAGATTGATATCCGTCGGGTCGATTTCTTCATCGGTTCCGGCAGATTCTTCCGTTTCTTCAGATTCGGCGGAGTCAGCGGTTTCTTCGGTATCAGCGGCAGGCTCGTCCGGCGCCGGTGCGTCAAACAGCTCCGGAACTTCCTCGGAGACGAGATCATCCAGATGTTCCTCAGCGGGCGCCTGAACGGTTGCCTCCGCAGCAGCTTCGAGGACATCTCCGTCGGGCACAACCAGCTCATCCGCAGCGGTTTCATCGCTGTAACGGCGGTCATGTTCTTCCAGCTCAGCCGCGAATTCGTCCTGCTCCTTCTTCTTGCCGAACAGGGACGCAAAGAAGCCTTTCTTCTTCGGCTTGTCTCCCATCAGCTCGGTCAGGGCTTCGTCGGGAATCTCACTGTCCGCCGGATTTTCTTCCTCTTCGGGCAGATCGAAATCGCCGTTCGCCGCAGGTTCTTCTTCCGGAATCTCTTCGGGAAGCTCGTCGTAAACTTCGTCCGGAATCTCCGCAGGAATTTCTTCCGCAGGTTCATCCGGAATTTCATCCGGGATATCGTCCAGATCGTATTCACTGATCGTGTCGGGACCGGGCTCAGCCGTCATGAATCCCCTGTCCTTCTTTTTCAGCCCGCTCATGAGACCGGAGAAGTTCAGATCGTCATCCGCGAGCTCGTCTTCGGATTCGGAGGTACCGAAAGCGGAATCGAGCGCGTCAATCAGCTTTTCGTCCTCGGTCAGCTCGTCGTCAACCGCCTGCTTTTTCAGACGGGACAGCATGCCGCCGGTCTTTGCGGAAGTTCCCTCTTCCTCAGCGGTGTCCTGATAATCGGGCATATACTTTCTGAGAAGCTCATTGATATCCAGCTCACTGTCGGACAGATCGTCGTCCGAAGTCAGGTCAATGGCATCCTCATCCAGTTCCGGGAGAGGTTCTTCCAGGAATTCGTCGTCAGCAGTCTGAGGCACGGACTTGGCATTGCCAGTCTTCCCCAGCTTTCCGAACAGATCCCCGGCAGTGACCTTATTCTTTTTATTTTTCGATTTAGCCATAATAAGTACATTGACCGTCAGCTTCTGCCGCCGATCTTTCCTTTCATATGCTGTATTTGCTTGATTTTTTCGGTTTGGTCTGCGCAGTTTGTAGGTACAGTGTTCCGTTACGCGGTACTTCATGTTCTCTGCATTCTCGCCGCATGGCACAGGAGCACGGACGCGGCAGTGGATACATTGAGGGAATTGACGTGACCGTACATGGGAATGGATACGGTAAAGTCACAGCGTTCGCGGACGAGACGGGAGACACCGCTGTCTTCTCCGCCCAGAACGATGGCGCAGGCACATTTCCAGTCGGTTTCAAAGAAATCCTGACCGCCGGCTTCTGCCGCAAAGGTCCAGACGCCGTTTTCCTTCAGCTTTTCGATGGTTTCCGCGATGTTTCCGACCTTTGCAATTGCCATATGCATGATCGCACCGGCGGATGCCTTGGATACCGCAGGAGTCAGACCGCATGCGCGGCGTTCGGGAATGATGACACCGTGCGCACCGGCACATTCGGCACAGCGGATGACCGCACCGAGATTATGGGGGTCTTCGATACCGTCGCATACCACGATGAGGGGCTTTTCACCGCGCTCAGCCGCAATCGCGAGGATTTCATCCACAGTGGAGTACGCTTTTTCCGCAACCATCGCCGCGATTCCCTGATGATTTTCGCCGTGCGCGAGACGATCGATGGACTCAACGGTGGAATCCACGACGACGATGCCCGCCTTTTTCGCCTCTGCGATGATGGCAACCACGGATCCTTCTCTGCCTGACACCAGAATCTTGTCAACCGGTGCACCGGAACGGATCAGCTCCGCAACCGCATTTCTGCCGACAACCACATTGGACGGCATTTCCCCGCGGTTCATGGGACGGGGATTCTTCTGTCTCCGCTCGCCGCCGGAACGATCACGGGAACGCTCGGAGGGATGCTCGGATTTCTGATTATATTTCTTTTTATTGAATTTTTCTTCCATTTCCTGCCGCCAATCGGTGAATTGATTTCCAAAAGCGCACACGTCGCCTTTATATAATGATACAGTATGATTATATCACATTTTCGCGGCGTTGTACATATCCTTTTTCAACAAAACGAGGAAAAACCAAAAATTTTCTCGGAGAAAATAAAAAAGACACGGTAAAAACCGCATCTTTTCTGACAACAGATTTACTGAGCCTTCTTCTTTGCGAAGCATTCGCTGCAATAAACAGGTCTGTCGCTGGTGGGCTGGAAGGGAATCTTAGCTTCGCCGCCGCATTCAGCGCAGGTAGCAGTGAACATTTCACGAGTTTCGCGGGTAGCGTTCTTTCTCTTGTCACGGCATGCTTTGCACTTCTTGGGTTCGTTCTGGAAACCCTTTTCTGCGTAGAATTCCTGCTCGCCAGCAGTGAATACGAACTCTTCGCCGCATTCGTTGCATACTAAGGTCTTGTCCTCGTACATCTTTTTTTCCTCGCTTTGAAAAAATGGTTAATTTCTGCCCTCGGCGGACTCTCACCGTCACCTTTGAAAACAACGCTCTTGAGTTAAGCTATTCGGGCGTATTTATCTTAAAACCGGAAGCCGGTTCTAAAATACATTATTGATTTTTCAGAAGTCCTCTTACCTTAACTTTCATACGATATAAAGCGTTGCTGACAGATTTTTCGCTTCTGCCGAGTCGCTCTGCGATTTCACCCGCGGACTTGCCAACAATATAATAATCAAACACTTGTCTTTCCAAACCGGACAGCTGCTCACGGATTTTTGCAAGAAGTGCAGCAGCATCCTCACGGGACGCGATGGTTTCGAAGGGTCCCGGCGCATTTTTCGCACCGTTTCTTCCCTTGGCTTTTGCTGCTTCCCGTTTCTTCTTTTCGCTTCTGTACTTGCGCAGAGCCGAAATCAGGGCGTTGTTGATGCAGATTTTGGCATACAGCCCGAAGCTGACATCTCTTCCCTTTTCATCCGGATCGTAGCTGAGCGCCGCGCGGTAGAGAGCAACCATGGCCTCCTGCCGCAAATCGTCCTCACCGTACATACCGTCCGCATCCGCATCTCCGATCCCGAAGGATGGCGCGAACCGCTTGACTGCCGCATCCGTCACTGCCCGATACTGTTCCGACAGGAGCGTAAATGAAGTTTCATCCCCGTCCTTGATCTGTTCCAGCAGCAGATTGAGATCTTTTTCCAAAATACGGCACTCCGAAAAGAATTACTATTTGTCTATTACATTATACCACAAATCGGTTATTTGTCAATAGTTTTGCTAAATATTTCGGAAATATTTTTAACAATTTATGCAGTCTTTCGCATTTCCGACATAAATATTCATAAATGATTCTTAAAATCGTGCCGCAAAACGTGCAATCCGGCAACAGCTTTGGGTTACTTATCGAAAAGATAATTCACATTTCCCGTAACGAGCGCGACGATTCCGCGGAGAACCACATCGGGCTTGTCCTCGAAATTCATGCGCATCCGGGAAACCTGCATATACGAATCCGCGCGCAGAGCCAGATCGAACGCCAGCCCGTCGCGGTCCTTGATATTGCAGTGGAAGATATAGGTACCGTCACCCACGGTTTCGATGGAATAATTGGGAACCGCGCCCCGTTTTTCGAGGGAAAGGTGACGCATTGCGCTGATATAGCTTTTTTCACGTACCGCGGCAAGAAGCAGGTCATCTGCCAGCCCTTTTGCGATGGTACGTCCCGTATCGGTGACCTGATATTTGGCCTGATCCGGCGGAAGGTCCTTTCTATCGGAGGGAGAAGTCACGGGAGTCCGTTCCGGTGCGATTTCTTCATCATCTTCCGCGGCTTCACAGATATGACCGTCGTCAAGAAGCTGATGGAAATAGGTGACGAAATCGAAATAATCCACATATCCGTCCCGGATCACGATCGTAGCCAGGTCGTTGTAGTCAATGGGATACCCGATTTTCTCCAGCAGATACAGAATAAAAACCTTCACCTGCTGAGGGGAATGAAATGTCTCAGGCATAATTTTCTCCGTTCGGCGGCAGCTCATGGAGTACCGCGTTGAAATGATAAGAACGAATCACGACCCGATTCCGCAAATTTCGCAGAACGGATCCGATAGTACCGCAAGCGAAAACAAACGGGAAGTTGTTGAACTCCCCGTTTATTGTCGTTCGGTTCAGGAAAGATCCGGCGGATTATTCAGCAGCTGCCACAGGAGCAGTGGTATCCGAAGTGTCGGTCTTAGCCTTATAGGTCATGTAGTCCTTCATCTTGGTTCTGTTGAAGTTTCTGGTGCCGTAGTAGTCACTGGAAATACCGGACAGAACGTCGGTGTACAGGTATGCATCCTGAAGGAAGATGATGGGCATTACGGGCATATCGTTCATGAGGAGCTCTTCAGCCTGGTGCAGGATAGCAGCACGCGCAACTCTGTCCTTTTCAGCGTAAGCGGATTCGATCAGAGCGTTGTATTCTTCGCTTGCATAACCGGAAATGTGACCGTAGAGGTCATAGGTTTCGGAATCCATGTCAACGCCGTTGCCGGAGAAGGAAACTGCGAACTGGGACAGAGCGGAGAATGCATCTGCGGAGAGCATCATGGTGTCGATACCGATGACATCGAACTCACCGTTGTCGTACTTCTTCTGGAAGTTGTCAACGTAAATGGTGGAGTCGGTGATGTCGGGAGTGGAAGCAACAGCCTCAACGGTTACAGTGAAGCCGAGCTGACCCCATACGCCTGCAACGTAGTCGGCAATTGCCTTGTCAACTTCGTTGTCGCGGACGGAGAGAGTGAAGGAGCCGCCCTTGACGCCTGCGGAGGACAGAAGAGCCTGTGCGCCTGCAACGTCTGCGGATGCGGAGATCACGTCACCGCCGGTGGTACGGAAGGAAGTGCCGGAGGTGGAATCAAATACCTTGTAGGGGATGTAGCCGGTAGCAGGCTTTGCATAGGTTACGATGGAAACGATCTGGTTTCTGTCGATTGCCATGGAAAGAGCGCGGCGTACTTCGGGCTTAGCGAAGAGCTCGTTGTTGGTGTTGAATACGTAGGTGTGGGTACCCATCATATCGTCAATCACAGCGGAGTCCTTGTACTGAGCACGTGCGGAAAGCGGAATTTCACCGTCGTAGAAGATACCGCCGGAGGTCAGAGAAGTGAGCTGAGCTTCCGCGTTGCCGGTGTCATACTTGGTGAGAAGTCTGTAAGGAATAACGTACTTGTCCAGAATTTCTTCCTTTTCTTCGTTCAGATAGTAGTAAGCGGAACGTTCCAGACGGAGAGTGTTGCCGTAAACGATTTCCTTCGGGCAGAAGGGACCGTTGGTAACGACAGTGGTGGACTTCTGAGCCCATACGCCGCCGTCGTAACGGGTGATTACGTCTTCACGGACAGGAACAAGAGCGATGGAGGAGCAGTTTTCGAAGAACTGGTCCAGATCGATCTTCTGTTCGAATTCGATTTCGATGGTATAGGTATCAACCGCAGCGATGCCGAGGTCGTCGATGGTAGCGTCACCGAGCTTTACGTCGCGTGCGTTCTTGATGTCAAAGAGAAGGGATGCAGCTTCGTTGGTCTGGTCGGGTTCAAGGATGCGCTTCCATGCGTAAACGATGTCCGCTGCCTGAACGGTACGGCCGTCGCTCCACTTGGTGCTGTTGAGTTCAACAAGGATTCTGAAGGCTTCTTCGTCGTCCTGGTCGATCTTGTACTTCTTCATCAGCGCGGGTTCCCACTTGCCGTCCTCGTTGATTCTGGTAAGACCTTCATAGCAAAGGCTGAGAATCTTGAGCATAGCATCGTCGGTTACGCTGACCTGCGGGTCAAAGTTGTAGATCTCGGTAGTGAGATACATGTCGATAATGGCACCCTTGTCGTAGTCTTCACCGGTTGCATCTTTTTCCAGTGTAGTACAGCCGACAGCAGTCGCTGCGAGCATGGTTGCGGCAAGAATAAGGGCTATCACCTTTTTCATGATTCAGTTAATCCTCCTGCGTGCTTTCTTGAATAAAGCGTATTGAAAATACGGGTTATTTGTACTCACCATATTATAACACTTTCATCTCAAATAATCAACATCTTTATTTGCAGTGCTGTCAAGTTTCATCCACATGCACAATTACAAATGTATTTTTTGTGCAAAATTTACACTAAAAATCACTGTTTTTCGCTTGACGCGGAGTCCGCGCGGGCAAAAATAAGGCAATCACGCCGCCTGACGGCAGAAATCGGAGCCGAAAGCATGATCTACACCCGCCGAACACTCATCAGCGAAGGCGAAAACCGTCTCCCGCACACCCGCCCGGGGCGCTCATCCGTCCTCGGATTTGACGTCGTCACGCACCGCACGGACATCTCATCCTGCGTCACAATCCGTACGGGAGAGCTGCCGGATGCCGCATCCCAGAAACGTGCCGGAGACGCGCTCGGACAGATTCTGAAGCAATTTGAGCCGCACGGACGCATCCTCGCCGCCGGAATCGGAAACCCCGCAGTCACGCCGGATTCACCCGGTCCGCGGTGCATCGGAAAGCTCACGCCGTCGCCGGACACATCCCCTGCCCTCTTCCCCGTATCCCCCGGAATCCCGGCTTCAACCGGACTGGATACCGCCGAAGTCGTGAAAGCTCTTGCCGGCACCGTGCACGCCGACTGCATCATCACCGTGGACGCACTTGCCGCGGCGTCTGAGGACAGTCTCGGTACGGTCATACAAATCACCGATCAGGGTACCTCTCCCGGCTCGGGAACGGACAGCGCAGTCTCCGGCATCATCTGCCGCGAAACCATGGGCATCCCGGTCATCTCCGTCGGTGTTCCCACCGTGATTGAATCGGGGCGCATGCTCGTGACTCCCGCAGACTGCGACCGCATTGCCGAAACCTACGCCCGCGTCATCGCATGGGGCATTCTGCGCGCGCTGTTTCACTGACGGGAAATCCCCGCCGTCCGGAAATTTCCGCCTGATGTGTCATAAATCTGCCGCGCGGCGCATATGGTACGGTATGCCGAAAGGAGGACGTCATGGAACAGAACGAAATCACTGCATTGATCCCGTATCCGGACGACGCACCGACCATTGAATTTTCTCTCCCGCCGAGGGATGAGCCATATACCGGACCGATTCCCGAAACCGTCGTCATCGAACCGGAGGATGAAGTCACGCGCGTCCCGGTCACGAAGATTCTGCGGCGCATCGTCACCGTATTTCTGCTCGGCGTGACCGTCATCACCGCCGGAATCTGTGCGGGACATGCCGCCGCAGCGATCGCGTTTGCATCGGACAGCATCCCGACGGCACTTCTCACAGCGCTCTCGGCAGGCGAGGTTCACTGCACCGCGGTCATCCCGGAGAACCGGAAATCCACCGCCGCAGACAGCCCCGACACCGCGCTGAATCCACTCAGACCGCCCGAGACGGAAGACGCCGCCCCGGAACGCGAACCGAATCCGCTGACGATCACAAACGAGACGCCGTACACACCGGATGTGAACGCACTTCTCACGCGCGAACGTGCAATACCGCCGCTTGCCGGACTTTCACCGGACGAACCCGTCGTGCTGATTCTCTCAACCCACGCGACGGAGTCCTACGCGGAGCATGCAGAAACCGGATACCGGACATCGGACGACAGCGAAAACGTGATCCGCACCGCCTCCGTGATTGCAGAAATCCTTGAAGAAGCGGGCATCGGCGTCATCCAGTCCCGGACGCGCTTTGACGAAGAGGACTTCACCATGGCGTACTACAATGCGTCGCTTGAAATCCGCGCACAGCTGAAGGAGCATCCGTCGATCCGGTACATCATTGACGTGCACCGCGACTCCGTGATGGCAAATGACGGTACATACCTCGCCATGGAGAGCGGAAATCTCGCGCAGATGATGTTCGTCGTCGGAACGGATCACGGCGGATCGGGACACACCGGCTGGGAGGACAATCTCGCCCTTGCCGCACGGCTTCACACCGCAATGGAAGCGGAGAATCCCGGTCTGATGCGTCCCATCAATCTGCGGAGCGCGTCCTTCAATCAGCAGTACACATCCGGATCGATGATTCTGGAAATCGGCTCCTGCGCGGGATCACTGGACAACGCCGTCCGGTCCGCCGAAATCTTCGCACATGCGCTCGCGGATGAAATTATCGGGTAGTTTACGCGCCGAACATCATCTCGTCCGCTGTCGCAAGGGACGGGAGCATGATATCGGGCTGATCGCATTCTGCCGCGGAAAGGGCGTCATCAATCTTCGTCTCGCCCGTCAGAACAAGCACAGCCGTGATGCCGTGACGCTTGCCGGTAGCGATATCGGTGTAGAGACGGTCGCCGTAGATGAGCATGTCCGCCTTCGCTTCTCCGGTGATTTCGGAGATCATCTCAACGGTTTCCGGATACGGCTTGCCGAAATACGTGGGTTCAACGCCGGTCGATGCCGTAACGCATGCCGCAATCGCCCCGCTGTCCGGGATGAAGCCGGTTTCGGTCGGGCAGTTGTAGTCGGGATGCGTGCACAGAAATTCCGCGCCGTAACGGATGAAGTCGCATGCCACGGTCAGCTTCGCGTAATCGAGCGTGGTGTCGAAGCTGGTGACAACAATATCCGCGTTCCGTCCGTCGGGCTTGCCGTGCTCGTCGCAGACCATGTCGATGCCATAGGACTTGAACTGGCGGTACAGCTCGGGCGTTCCGAGGAGATAAACGGTCTTTCCCGCTCTCTTCCGGGTCAGGAATGCCGCGGTCACGTTGCCGGAGGTGCAGATTTCCTCAGGCTTCGGGTCAAATCCCAGACGGGTCAGCTTCTCGAGATAGAACACCGGGTCGTGGGACGCGTTGTTGGTGAAGAAGAGGACGCGCTTTCCGTTTTCGCGGAGCTTGTTGATGTAGCGGACCGCAAAATCAAACGGCTGACCGCCGAGGTAAATGGTGCCGTCCATGTCAAAAACGAACAGCTTCTTGGATTTGAGCAGCTCAGCGGACTGAACATAATCTTTTTCGGTAAGCATGATAACTTTCCTTTCGGGTTGTATAGATTTATTTGAATTGATATTTTAATTGAATTTTTCGCATAAACCTGCCGGATATCCGCAGAAATGTTGATTTTCCCATCCGATTGTGCTATACTGTAAAGAAAAAGCACAAAAAACGGAGAATCATCTCATGGCACATATAATCATCGGCATCGACATCGGCGGAAGCACCACCAAAATCGTG
>JAFTPW010000138.1:0-2975 GCA_017463075.1 Clostridia bacterium | reverse complement strand
TGGGGATCCGGTTCCGGTGTCACTCCCCAAACCCGGGGTACACTGCGACGCGTCCGTTTTCTGCGACCCAGTCGACTCTCGTCAGTCGCATTGCGCGGCGGATTCCGAGTTCTTCATCGACCACGTCGCACACATCTCCGATGCGGTAGTCCGTACCGTAGACGGGGAGTGCATCGGCGTCGATCTCAGCGGTCACGTTCACGTCAGCGGAATATTTTGCGAGGAGTTCTCTGCCGCGCCGGGTCAATGCCGCACGGTATGCGTCGTCGGTCTGGAAGTCATCGGGGCGGATATCGCCGGCTTTTTTATAGATTTCCCGTTTTCCGCCGCCGTCCGAGAGATCCGCGCACGCGATGGTACCGTCACTGCCCTCAACATAGGCGACGTTTTTCATCTCCCTGGTATCCTCTTCCATCTCAATGGAGAAGATATTGCCGAAGGATGCGGAGAAAATGACGGGCTGGTCACACGCATCGGTGGAGAGATCCGCGCCTTTCACGATGGTGAAGGTGGGAATATCGTTCTCATCCAGTGTGACGCGGCAGGATGCACCGTAGGGTCTGAGGGTAGCGTACACCCAATCCGAGAGCGGCTCCCATGCGGATGTGAGGGTGACTTCATCGGGAATGGATGCATGCTCCGCACCGATATTCACCGGGGACCCGCGGAGATTCTCCGTCACGGCTTCAAGCACCGCATCCGTCACCGTACCCGTCCATTGGGAATCCCCATACGTGACGCGGTCATCGAGCAGGCACTCGAGCATATGTCCGCCCATTTCGCAGTCGCCGTCGGTATCCGCGCGGAGGTACTCGATCCGTCCGCAGAACACGTCCCCGGCGGCGTTTTTCCCGCTTCTGACGTACGATGCACCGGCAATACGCTTCACGGCTTCTCTCGGTAAGTGGAACGTGAACGTGCCGGGTTCAAAATACCGCTCCGACCAGACCACGGAGGTCATATCCTCGACGGGGCCTTCGATCAGCCGGAAGTTTTCGTCCATAAAATACAGCTCGGTCATGTCGTCCTCCGTCACATTCCGTAGTACGCGGGCACGTACTCGATTTCGCAGTCCACGTATTCGCCGCCGCTGCCGCAGGTCACGGAAAGCTGTGTAATCCCTCTCGGCAGGCTGAAGAACGTACTGTCGCGCTCGAAGGTGAAGCATCTTTCGCCGTTTTTGGTGATATTCTTCCGTCTTGCGCGGGTATCGATGACGAGCTCGTCTCCGTCTTCGAGCGTCATGGGGCACCGGATGAATTTCTCGCCGCATTTCAGTCCGGGATTGACAACCGCGCCGCCGTTTGCCCGGATTTTCGCGACGATGCCGCATTCGGTGTCGCCGTTATTCTCGACCTGTGCGGAGTCGGTCGTGCGGTACATTCCGGCAGCCGTACCTGCGTTTTTCATGAAATTCATCGGGAAAGTGAGCATGGGAGCGGCATCGCGGAACCGGACGATCTCGCCGTCGTAGTCCTTGAAGAAGACCTGCGGTGCGATGAAGTGGAGTGTCACCGTGATGCAGTCGGAGAACGAGGCGCGGTCAAACTCCTGCTCATCGCTGGGAATGACGTTAATGGTGCGTCTTGTGTCGAACAATGTAACGTCAAGCACGCCGTCCGACTGGGGCGAGGTCATGGAGATGATTTTCCGTCGGATTTCCTCGGCCCGCTCCCCGTGTGCGGCGATTTCAAAAGTTATGGCAAGCTCCCGCTCGGCGAATCGTCTGATCTGGGCATATCCGCCGTGGGATGCAGCGTACGGCTGGATTTTGACATCGAACCCGGTGCAGTCAAAGCCGTGGAGTCCGTCCTCGACGAGTCTGCACGCAGCGTCCGGCGAAATCTCGAGCGAAGAGGTGCCGCTTTGATAAAGAATACAATACGAACTCACAGTCTTGCCGCCGCCTCACTTTCTCTCTTGATGCGTCTTGCGGTCATATACGGGGAAGTATCGGAGTCGCGCAGGTAGATATTCTGCGTAACCGGTCGTGCGCCGGATGATGTGCCGAATGTTTCCTTCGTGCCTGCATACACGGAGCTGACGGCGTTATTGACAAATCCCGCGCCGCTTGTGATGCCCTCCGCGATGCCGCGCGAGATCATGACGCCGACCTCATCGCGCATGGTGACGGAAGGTGAGTTGATCTGGAAATGATCCTTGACGGCGAGCTCGGTCTGCTGGGACACGGCGCGGATTGCGGACACGACCTGAACGCCTGCCGAACGGATACCTGCCGCGATGCCGCTCATCATATTTGAGCCGACTGACGACCACGATCCGGTATCGAACGCCGTCCTCGCCTGATTTGCTGCCTCTCTTACGGCGCCTGTGACACCGGAGACGCCGGAACGTGTGCCTTGGGACAGCGCCGCGCCTGCATCCGTACCTGCCTGCGTCCATGGGGCTCCGGTAAACGCGGCGATTGCGCTGACTGCCGCCGTACGCAGGCTTGAGGCAAGATTTTCAGCCAATGACGCCGCTGCATTCGTGATTCCCATGAACGCCCCGGTCATTCCGTCTGCCACGCCCGCTCCCGCCAGTGACGACGTCAGCGATGCATTCAGTCTCGACCCGAGCGTCATAATGTGGCTCTCCATCTGTGCCGCCGATGCCATAAACGCCGCCGTATCCAGCTGTACGCCAATGACAACCGATCCATCTGCCATAGTAATTCCTCCTTTGGGTGATTTATAGTTTGTTGAGATTTTTTATTTTTTGGGGGTACGGTCGCTTTTTGAAAAAAGCTCCGCAAAAACTTTCGACTGACGAGGTGCTCTGCGCTGACGGGATGTGAGTTGATAGGATCTCGTCAGCTTCGGGGATTTTTTCTTGACAATGTTTTGTTTAAACCGATTTATAGGCGGTCTACGGGTACAATTGCGGGTTGTACTTGAGGGTGCGATGCCATCGGATGCGTACCAATCTATCAGAAATTCGTTAATACGGCTCATAGGGACCTCCGAGACCCTATT
>JAFTPW010000137.1:0-5108 GCA_017463075.1 Clostridia bacterium | reverse complement strand
TTCAAAGAACTAAGTTATGTGTCCAATTTATATTGGAATAACGAAACTTGGTTCTTTTTTGTTTTGGAGGAAACAAAATGAACGCAGAAATAATAGCAATCGTCAATCAAAAGGGAGGCGTTGGCAAGTCCTTTTCTGCATCAATATCGGTGTAGGATTGGCGAGAGAATGGAAGAAAGTTTTGCTTGTAGATTTCGATCCGCAGGCGAGTATTATCATCGCACTCGGTTACCCGCAGCCGGATCAGCTGCCTGTAACAGTCACGGATGTTATGACGAAGGTCATCGAGGATGAACCTTTTCAACGCAATGAAGGAATATTCACCGCGTAGAAGGTGTTGATTTATTGCCCGCAGGCATTCGATTATCAGACATGGAAGTTGCTCTGGTAAACACCATAAGCTGTGAAAAGATCCTTCGGCAGTATCTGAATACGGTGAAAAAGAACTATCTGGACTACTCCGAGATACCTCGGTAAAAGCCAAAGAATCCAATGAAGAAGGCAGGAGCATATACGCATACGGTGATTCCTGCAAGGTGGCGCAGGCATACAAAAATCTGATACGAGAGGTGTTGGCAATAACAAGTTTCGACGGAGTGTATTTACACCGGCATTGCTTGCAAGAACGTGTTCTCTCAATCAAAAAAGCTTGTTCACAATCTTCCCTTCCAAGTGATCGTACCTTTCAGTATCTGGATGGTTATTCACAATCCCGAAATAAATACATGATATAATAGAAATAACGAACTATCAGGGGATGATGATTTGTGAAATACATCTTAATCGTCGAAGACGATACAGCTCTGCGCGAGGGACTTGTCACTGCTTTGCAGAATGAAGCGATCGCCGTTCATGCTGCCGCTGATCTTGCTGAATCGCGGCGGATTCTGCGTGAACATACCTTCGATCTTCTTCTGCTCGACGTGAATCTGCCTGACGGAAGCGGAATTGATCTTTGCCGCGAGGTGACCGCTGCGCAGGATGTTTCCGTGATCTTTCTCACAGTGCGTGATGCGGAGATCGATGAAGTGACCGCATTCCGTGCCGGTGCCTGCGATTATATAAAGAAGCCGTTTTCGCTGACTATTCTGCAGGAAAGAATTTCTGCCGCACTACGCAAGCGTTCGCCGAATCATATTTATGAGGACAGCCGTTTCCGTTTCGATTTCACGGAATTGACATTTTCGGCAGACGGACAGAAAATAACGCTTAGCTCCACCGAACAGAAGATCCTTGCCGTTTTTTGCACACATAAGGGGCAGATTCTCAAACGGCAGACACTGGTAGATAAAATCTGGTCCTGTGACAGCGATTACATCGATGAAAACGCATTATCCGTCACGGTGAAACGAATTCGTGACAAGCTGGGCGCGGACTGTATCGGCACAATTTACGGTATGGGTTATGTGTGGAAAGGGGCGAAAAAATGATTGCCTGCGGTATTGCCATGTGCACCCTGTCTGTGACATTTTTCGTGTTGTGGCAGTATTTTGAATCACCGTGGCTGATTATCGGATATGTTCTTGCCGTGATTGTTGTTTGCGGTGTGTACTTTTTTATGCAGCGGCGCAGGAATCAGCGGATTTTCGACAGATTTGAGCAGATTCTCACCGGCAAAAGCGCCGATCATATCGCAGACGAGCATCTGACACCGACGGAACGAAAACTGATTACCCGACTGTGTGAACTGGAAACCAGAGAATCCAAGGTACAGGACGGTTATAAAAGCATTTCATCCCTTGTTGCCGACATTGCCCACCAGAGTAAAACGCCGTTGTCGTCGATTCTGATGTACACCGAGATGAGCGAAAATGGCGAGATCATCCGCCCACAGACGGAAAAGCTTGCGTTTCTCATGGATTCGCTGACCAAACTGGCGAAATGCGAAGGCGGGTTGATTGCTGAAAATCTTTCGCCAAAGGAAAATTCCGTAAAAGAACTTCTCAGACAAGTGATCGAAGCGAATTATACTTCGGCAGATGCAAAGAATATGGACATCCGCTGTGATGTACCCGATGATCTGACAGCCAAATTTGATCTGCGCTGGACAGCAGAAGCCCTCGGCAATATTCTTGACAATGCTGTGAAGTATTCGCCGGTAGGGAGCGAAATCACGATCTCCGCCTGTGCCTACGATATGTTCGTGCGAATCGACATTTCCGATCAGGGCAGCGGTATTCCGGAGGATGAACTTTGCAATATCTGGAAGCGGTTTTACCGAGGAAATAATGCGGAAAACGCTTCCGGTGTAGGTATCGGGCTGTATCTGACGGCGAATATCCTGAATACTGAAGGCGGACGTGTATCTGTTAAATCTTCACCTCATGGCAGTGTTTTCACAATTTATCTACCCAAAAACTGAATTCTTTCAAAACCGTAAGATTTCGTCACATTTCAGTAAGATTGTCTCTGTAAAATGAAAGTACAACAGGAAAGGAGGCATATCCATGCTGATTGAAACTCAAAACTTAACCAAAATCTATACCACAGGAGAAACAGAGGTGCGCGCGCTGGACGACGTATAAATGTCAATTTCCCGTGGTGAATTTGTTTCCATCGTCGGTTCCAGCGGCAGCGGCAAATCCACACTTCTTCATCTGCTCGGCGGGCTTGACATTCCGACGAACGGGAAGGTATTCATCGACGGAACGGACATTTACCAGCTCGCACCCGATCCGCTGACGGTGTTCCGCCGCCGGTGTATCGGTTTGTGTTCCAGCGGTATAATCTCATCCCTAATCTCAATGTGTGGGAAAATATCACCCTTCCTTTGGGACTTGATGGGATGGACGCAAATCCCACAGAGGTAGACGAACTGCTCCATACGCTCGGCATCGAAGACAAAAAGAACGTTATGCCATCTCAGCTTTCTGGAGGTCAACAGCAGAGAGTGGCAATCGCCAGAGCACTCATCACGAAGCCGCATATCATTCTCGCTGACGAACCAACTGGTAATCTGGATTCTAAAACCGGCATGGGCGTGATGCTGACTTTGGCTTCGCTGAACGAGAAATTTGCGCAGACGATTGTGGTCATCACGCATAACGAGGAGCTGGCACAGATGACATCCCGTCGGATCCGGATTGAGGATGGAACGATTGTCAGCGACAGCAGTACAAGGGGGTGATCGTGTGAAAGTTATCACGAAACTTGCTTTGTCCCGTATTACATCCAAAAAAGCCCGTTCTGCCGTGATTTGTGCGGCGATTTTGCTTACGATGGTATTGTTCATGACGATCGTGAGTATTTCGGTGAACATGGTTTCCGGCTACTCGCTGATGATGCGAATGGCTTCGGGAACGGATTATCACGGCTATCTGCGCGGCGCGACGTTTACGTTGACTGGCGAAGAGCTGCGTGATGCGGCAAGGCAGTCAAATGATATTGCGGAGGCAGTTGTTTCATCCAACGTGGCACAGTACGCGATGAGTGAAGATGCGATTCATACATCAGGCGATTTTATTCGTGCCATTGAGCGTGAGGGAGACTTGCAGCATTTTTATACCGATTTAGTCGAGGGAGAATTTCCAGACAGCGACACAGAAATACTTGTAAATCCCCTTTATTTTCCCGAAACAAAAGTGGGCGACACCATCGGGCTGTATTATATCAGCTACGTCGGTGAGAGAGCCGGTACCGCTTACGCTGAGTTCACAGTCAGCGGAATTATCAAAAGCCGCACGGATGCACAGATGAATGTTGTGATGCGATACAGTGATACGTTGGAGGAAACATACGGATTTTCCGGTCAGTATCTGAATGTGTATTTCATGTTTGACAACAGCATGAATCTGACGGGCAAATTTGATGCGCTGGTAAATGAATCGCTCGCCGAATACAAGCTGCCGGAGCATGAGGTATATGGCGTGTTGAATCAGGCATACTTGCAATCCTCCCTTAGTGAAGCACTGAATCCCGCCAACATCTTTTTAATTCTATTCTCCACTGCAGTGGTGTTCCTCTGCTCATTTCTGCTGATTTACAACGTCTACTCCATCGCACTGATGCAGGATATGCAGGCGTTCGGACTGCTGAATGTGATCGGTACGACCCACAGGCAAATGCGCCGGATGATTGTGATTCAGTCGATGATCTTGTTTGCCGGAACATTACCGGTGGGGCTGATTGCGGGATATTTCATCGGATGGCGGATGCTGTCGCCGATGCTGTTTTCGTCGCTCGCCTATGAGGGCCTGCGGTTTGAATTCAGCCTGTGGATTCCTCTGGCAACGATCTTTCTGACAATATTCACGCTTCTCTGGTCGGCGACACGTCCGCTTGACAAACTGAAATCGCTGACGCCCATCGCAACAGTTGATTATTCTCCTGCTGCCGATTTACCGAATCGGTATGTGAGGAACAAAAATTACCTGCGGAAGAATGTCACGCCGAATGCGGGACGGATGGCGAAGTACACAATTTCCCGCAACCGTAAAAAGACGGTAATCACTGCGCTGTCCATGTCGCTGTCGGTGATTTTGTTCATGCTGATTGCGACACTGTGCGATTATATGATTGCATACACTGAATCGAATTTGCAGTATGCAGACTATATTGTTAAGCTGAATCATACTTACCGCTTGCAGGGCGTATTAACAGAGACAACGATGACCTATGATGCGGACGGTGGTATTGGCATGAGCGAGCTTTATTGTGAGGCAGTGAGTAATTCAGTTTATACAGATGAAGTCTTTCTCATCCGTACAGCAATGACGTATACTTCCACACCGCAAGCGGCGAGAAAATCGCTTGGTTGTTTGCGGAACGAATATAAATTCTTTGATTCTTATCCGGAACTGAAAAAAGCATTATCCGGTCAGCTGGATATTCTTGTTGTGGGGATACCTGATGAACTTTTCAGTATGATACAGATTTCTGAGAAAAATATCCTTGGGTCGGGATATGAATCCGGTTATGGTGTATACGATGGCGGGAAAACAGCCGGAATAACAGACGGCGAAGGAAAATCCTATGATTTTGGCTATTTTCAAGACGGTGAATCCGTAAAACTGGGCAGCGGAAATTATCAGATCATTTGCAGCGATGTCATTAGTCCGACAAACAACATCACCGGATGGATCGATTCCGGTATATACCGTGCTGTATTA
>JAFTPW010000136.1:0-3028 GCA_017463075.1 Clostridia bacterium | reverse complement strand
GGTGCGCCGACGGTCTCGAGCTTGCAGGAAACATCGCCCGCTCTCGCTTCAATCACGCCTTCCTCAAACACGACGTTCCACGCATAGAACCCGAGGTCTTCGGAATCCGCGCGGCATTCGTCAGCGACCTTCACGCCGTTGATGTAAAGATCCGGCACGCCCGCGTTCGTGTAGCAGCGCACTTCGACGTCATCCCCCGGGAGGTAGTTCCACGTTTCGGTGACGTTCTTCCATTCCCGGTGTCCGCGGCGGCGTCCTTCGAATTCCCTGTAAGTCCGTCCGGTCGCCAGGTGGATTACGGGTTCTTCCGCCCACCAGCTCTGACGGAGGTAGTATCTCGTCTTCTCAAATCCCGCCGTCGTCAGGTTGCCCGCGGACGAGGAGTGATAGGGCCATCCGCCGCACTCGCCGAGGAAGTCAATACCCGTCCAGAGGAACTGTCCGGAGATGTATTCGTTGTCAAGCACTGCACGCCATGCGGAATAGCTGTGACCGTTTTCACTGCCGAGGAAGGGCTTTTCCGGGAATCTCGCGTGGTCTTCTTCGTAGAACTGTTCCTTGTAGTTGTATCCGACCACATCAAGGTCATCGATGTAGCCGATCCGCGTGGACAGCTCGGGATATGCCACGGCTGCGGTCACGGGACGGGTGGTATCGCTCTGCTTGACGATTGCCACAAGTTCCTTCGCCACAACGGACAGGCGTTCCATGTTGGGTCTGCCGCTGTTGTATTTCTTTTCTTCTTCCGGCTTGTTGGCGTCGTTGTTGCCGGTCATTTCCGCCTTGCTCTGATGGTTGTACGGGTCGTTGGGGTAGTCGATTTCGTTGCCGATGGACCACATTACAATGGACGGATGGTTCCGGTCGCGGCGGATGAGGGAGGTCAGGTCGCGCTCATGCCATTCGGGGAAATCCTCGGAGTAGCCCTGATGCTTCGGCGGGTAGACGTTGTGTCCGTTGAACCACTTGTTCTTGCAGCCCTCCCATTCGTCGAAGGCTTCGTCCATGGCGAGGAATCCCATCTCGTCGCACAGGTCGTACAGCTCGGGCATATGCGGGTTGTGACTCATGCGGATCGCGTTGCAGCCCATTTTCTTCAGTTTTTCCAGTCTCCGCTTCCATACACCCTTCGACATTGCCGCACCGAGCGCGCCGCCGTCGTGATGCATGCACACACCCTTGAAAATCGTGGGTTTGCCGTTGAGGAAGAAGCCGTGATCGGGATCGAACCGGAATGTACGGATGCCGACCGCCTCTTCTGCGACAACTGCGGTATTGTCCCCGTCGGATGCGGCAACTTTCAATGTATAGAGCGCCGGATTTTCCGTACTCCACAGCGCGGGATTTTCCGCCGTGCCGCAGAGGGAAACCTTCGTCATCACGCCCTTCGCGAGGGTCACATCCGCACACGCTTCGGAAACGGTATTGCCGTCCGCGTCGATGAGGGATGCCGTCAGCCTGATTTTGTCCGATTTCGCCGACTGTGCCAGTGCAAGCTCGCATTCCGCGCACCAATCGGCAGAGGCTTCATCCGCACGTTCGGTTTTGAAGAACACGCCGTATTCCGCGGGATAGACGAAACCGTACTTCGTCAGCGTGACCTTGCGGTGAATCCCGGAGCCCGTGAACCATCTGGAATCCGCGATGTCCTCGTGCGTCACTTTTACGGCGATGACGTTTTCCCTGCCGTCGAAGTAGAGATAATCGGTCACGTCATAGCGGAAGGAGATGTACCCGTTCGGACGTCTGCCGAGGTAGTAGCCGTTCAGCCACACCTGACTGTTCTTGTAAACGCTGTCGAAGGTGAGAAAATGGGGCTGTCCCGCGTCCTCATCGGTGAGGGTGAAGGACTTCCGGTACCACGCCGTGCCGCCGATGACGTAGCCGGTGCCGCTGGAGTATTCCCGGCTCTTCGGATACTGTACCGACCAGTCGTGCGGGATCGTCACATTCTGCCATTCGTCGTCCCGGTGGCGGGTTTCGAAGGAGTTCTCCTCGTCGCCGAGATGAAACTTCCATCCGCGGTTGAGATTCATTGTTTTCATAGTCGTTTCCTTTCCTGTTTTACGATCAATTGTGTTATATTTATTATATTCGATTTTCCCCATGAAGTCAATGTTTGTTTCAATGTGTTTCGTTGAAATACTTGTATTTGTGCACGCAATATGTTAAAATAATACAGACAACGCTCCGCATGAGACTGCGGACTGTAAATTTATCCCAAAAGAGGTTCATTATGCCCATTTCCTTCAAGAGAGAAAACAGCCTGTTCCAGCTGACGACAAAAAACACCCTGTACGCCTTCGATATCGTCAAGGGCAAGCTGATCCACCGTTACTACGGCAAGAAGTTCGGTGCGGAATACAAGACCTTCGCAGAGGAGCCCGGAAACGTATGGTCCTTTGCGCCGTACATCAAGGAGGGTGAAGTTTATTTCTCCCTCGATACCCAGCCTCTGGAATATTCTTATTTCGGCAGCGGCGATTTCCGTACCACCGCTCTCCGTATCCGGAACGGCGCGGGCAACTCGGTCACCGGCTTTGACTATGTTTCCCACAAAATCCGCAAGGGTCGTGTGGATATCCCCGGCGTTCCCTGCGGCCGTGCGGACGACAAGACCCAGACGCTCGATATCACCCTCCGTGACACCGCATCCGGCTGCGAGCTCCACCTGTACTACACTGTATTCTACGACTGCGACGTGATTTCCCGCTACGCATCCGTGACCAACAAAAGCGGCGGCGATGTCGTGATCGAAAAGTGGATGAGCCTTGCCCTTGATCTGCCCGGTCACAACTACGACGTCATCTCCCTCGCCGGTTCCCACTGTTTCGAACGCGTCTACAACGAACGCACGCCCGTATTCCGCGGCAATCTCTCCATGCAGAGCCGCAGAGGCGCATCCTCCCATCAGATGAATCCCTTCATGGCAGTTGTTGACCGCGACGCCGACGAAAACCACGGCAATGTTTACGGCTTCAACTTTGTCTACTCCGGCTCCTTCCTCAACGAAGTCGAAGGCGACATG
>JAFTPW010000135.1:0-5864 GCA_017463075.1 Clostridia bacterium | reverse complement strand
GTATATCGCACAATAGCTGCTGCAAGAAATGTTCGTGATATGGGCACTGAAATAGCTCTTTCTGAAAGTGAACAAGAATTATTGCTTAGCAAAGGTCTTGGACTGGAGATATTAAATATTCTGACTGAATATGAAATAAGAGACATCTTTCAGCAACAAGCAATGATGGCAATAACAGAAGCAACAAAATCTGTAATTCGTGGAATAATTGCATTGGATGAAGCTGAGGGGTTCGAGTTTTACACAAGCAAAAACATGAAAGATATCGATAACTTTTGGGGACTTGATCAATTTAATAGATTTTTTGAAGAAAAACAGGAGGACTAACGCACCATGGCAAACATCCAAGAACGCCGGGACAAATCCGGGAAGCTGATTTCCTACAGTATCCGAGTCCATCGCGGACGTGACGCCAACGGCAACCAGCTCAAGCCGTACACTGCCACCTTCACTGTAGAACCCACATGGACGGAAAAAAGCGCAAGAAAAAAGGCTGAGGCGTTTGCCGCAACCTTTGAGAAAGAGTGCCGGGCGGGTACCGTTTCCGATACCCGCCAGACATTCGGGAAATATTGTGCCTACTGCATCGATCTGAAGGAGGAGAGAGGGGTCAAGCACAGCACCGTTTTCCGGTACCGGGAGCTGATGGAGCGGATTATGCCGGAGATCGGACACATCAAGCTGAAGGATATCCGCCCGGACACCCTCAACAGCCTGTACTCCAAGCTGGGACAGCCGGGACAGAACCGGAAGACCGGCGGAGGGCTGTCTGCAAAAACGATTCTGGAGCATCACAGGCTGATTCATGTGGTGCTGAAACAGGCGGTTATGGAAGGGCTGATTCCGTTCAATCCTGCTGACCGTGTGATACCTCCGAAAGCGGAGAAAAAGGACGTCAATTATTTTCAGCCTGAGGACATTGAGCAGATCCGGGATGCACTGGAATCGGAGCCGATCAAGTGGCGGACACTGACCCATATTTTCCTTATCACCGGAGCGCGGAGAGGGGAGATTCTCGGCATCAAGTGGGAAGACTGTGATTTTGATAACTGCCGGATCCATATTTGCCGGAACGTACAGTACAGCCCTGATAAAGGGATCTATGTCACCACACCGAAAACGAAAACCTCCGACCGCTGGATCAGTGTACCGGGTGAAACAATGAAATTGCTCCGCCAGTATAAGGCATGGCAGGGAAGCGAACGGCTCCGGCTGGGCATGTATTTTGAGAACCAGGGTTATGTGTTCGCGCAGGATGACGGATCTCCGATGCACCCGGACAGTGTGACGGACTGGATGAAGAAGTTTTCCAAGCGGCACAGCTTGCCCCACATCAATCCTCATGCTTTCCGCCATACCATGGCAAGTATTCTGTATTTCAACGGTGCGGACAGCGTGAGCATTTCAAAGAGACTGGGACACGCGCAGGTCAGCACGACCGCGAACATTTATGCCCATGTGATTGCAAAGGCGGACGAGAAAAATGCGGAGATTCTGGGAGATGCGCTGTTTACGAAAAAGGCGTGATGGCATCCGGTACCGCTCCTGTGTTGAATTTTATTGTTGAATTTCTTACAGGGATTTCTCCGCAAAACTTCCGGAGAACATGAATTTTTCGACCGAGTTGAATTTTTGTTGAATTTTCGCCGCCGGATCGAGAGGGCGGAATTTTGCCCATGTTGATTTTTTGCAATAAAAAGAACCTTTTTAAGCCGTTTTTAGCCTAAAAAGGTTACTTTCACGATTGCGGGGAAGGGATTTGAACCACATGACCTCCGGGTTATGAGCCCGACGAGCTACCAGACTGCTCTACCCCGCGATATTCAATTCAGAAGGGGATGCCGGACACCGGGTTCGAACCGGTACGACACTTTCGTGTCACGGGATTTTAAGTCCCGGGCGTCTGCCAATTCCGCCACTCCGGCACGTGCTCCCGCATGGGGTATTCCCTTACTGCCTGATTATTATACCACATTGCCGCGGCGTTGTCAAGTGGTTTTTGAAATTTCTTTCAGAAAAATTTTGGAAGCGAATCC
Source organism: Clostridia bacterium (assembly GCA_017463075.1). Taxonomy (GTDB): domain Bacteria; phylum Bacillota; class Clostridia; order Oscillospirales; family CAG-272; genus UMGS1696. Next base: position 3,828 of record JAFTPW010000135.1, on the reverse strand, counting down.
GAGCGGATTTCAGTCGGAGAGCGCTACGGGAATTTCACAGAAATACGGCCCCAGTCCGGGCTCGTGTGTGAGGACAAATGTCCATTTCGGATTTTCTGCCGGCATGAGATAGATGTCCATCTTCGGAAACGGTGCGGATTCATGCAGATGCAGGATGTCCGCGGCGCACAGCTGATTGCATCCCGTCAGAAGAATGGCGTCCGGCTGATCGTGATGGAACAGGACGAGGGTGGATTTTTCTGCTTCATCGAACTTTTTCATTGCGGTGTCGCCGGTTTCGCGGGGCAGAATTGGATAGCTGAAGCGGTGCCAGAGAAACTGATCGTTGTAAAAAGGGACGGATGCGAGCATTTCGTCCGTGACGTGGAAGGTGCGGTCCCACAGATCGGTGAACGGTGCGGCCGGGCGGATCGTCCGATGCATGCCGCGGGATTCCCAGTGGTCAAGGACGGCGAAGTATCCGGCGTTTGTATGCGGTTTTGCGTTTGCGGTGAATTCCATGGCATACCTCCCTGCGTGATGAATCCAGTATAGCACGGACAGGGAGGCGTGTCAAGTCAGCGGTTGCAGGAAAAATCGGACGAGCTGCAATTTCCGCGGATCAGCCTGCCGGAAGACGGGAAATTTCAGACAAATATGAGGATCTATCAGCAAAAAATCAGCATCTGTGCATTGTTTCTTTGGGCAAGTTGTGTTATAATAAGGTTGAATCAATAACACAACTGCCTCACTGCGTCAGAATTCGTCAGGACCGCGCAGTCCCATTTCGTACTGTTCCTGAAACATGGCGCGGACGTACGGCGTGCAGTCGGGTGAAACTTTGTATGCCCAGATTTTCTCCGTGCAGACATACGCGCGATCCGGGAGGTCATCCGCCATTGCTCTTCCGTTTTCCAGACGGGTGATGTGAACCTCAAAAATATATCCCGGCCTGATGCACCGCTGGAGGGTTGTGAGAAAATCCGTCTCGGTGGATTCCATGGAGACAATCACTTCCCATTCGTTCCGGTTTCCGACAACGGTGCATGCGTCCTTTTTCAGCCGGCATTCCGTGACGGTGCCGTGCTCGAAGATGGATCTGTCCGCGATGCAGGAAAAATCCATGGGAGCCTGATATCGTGTGACAATCTTCGGCGGCGGATCGTGACGGCAGGCACCCAGCAAGTCGTCAACGGTGATCCGGAACAGCTCCGCAAGCGCCGGAAGCATGGTGATGTCCGGGAGACTTTCGCCGGTTTCCCATTTGCTCACAGCAGCTTTGGTAACGCCGAGATGCTCCGCGAGCTCTTCCTGCGTCATGTTTTCCGCTTTTCGGTGATGACGGACAATTTCTCCGATTCTCAGTGTGTACATGATCTTTCTTCCTTTATTATAAGATTGCGTTCCGGAACTGACTCTATTGTAGCATACCACACCGAAAAAGTAAAGCGAGCGTTGATCCACCCGGTCGAGCAGAAGTTGACCAAAGCGGCAGGAGCGGATGTGCCTGAGATAATAGATAACAGCTAAACTCCACGGCGCGCGTGAGCACGGATAAAAAACAATTGAAGCAACAAAATCCCGCAATCGCTCCACGGCTGCTGTGAGCAGGGTTCGGTTTACAAGTAAACCGCGTGGTCCCTGCGAACTCGCGAACGATTTCCTCATAATCAGGACGGAATCCATGGCATCGCACCCTCAGCTGCAATCCGCAATTGTATCCGTAGAAAGCTGTAAAACAATCCAAACTGCACATAGTCCATAAAAAATTCCCCTGAAGCTGACAGAACCATCTCAAATTACTTCCCGTAGTGAACCAAAACCTCGCCAGTCCGAAGTTTTTTGCCAGGCTTTTTTACAAAAAAGCCGCGTAATCCCCCATACTAAAAACCTGCACAAAATAAAAATTTCCATAAAAGGAGACCCAAGCTATGCCTCTGAACATTCCCGATTACCACACTTCTCCGGCAACGCTGCACATCGGATGTGAGGAACCGAGAGCGTATTTCGTTCCGTTCCCGTGCGAAGCGTGCGCGAAGAGTGAAGAACGCGGCGAAAGTGCTTACTTCAAGTCCCTGTGCGGCGAATGGAGCTTCAAGTTCTATAAGTCCCTCAACGACGTGAAGGATCTGCCCACCGATACCGAGGGCTTCGACAGACTGACCGTTCCCATGAACTGGCAGATGGCGCTCGGCCGCGGCTACGACGTTCCCAACTATACCAACGTCAACTATCCCATTCCGATCGACCCGCCGTACGTTCCCGACGAAAATCCCTGCGGTCTGTATGTCCGTGACTTCACTGTCCCCGCAAAAATGGCGGACAAGAAGATCTACCTCAACTTCGAGGGCGTTGACTCCGCGTTCTATGTATGGATCAACGATACCTTCTGCGCGTACAGCCAAGTCAGCCACCTCTCCACTGAGGTTGATATCACCGCACTTGTACATGCAGGAAAGAATACCATCAAGGTTCTCGTTCTCAAGTGGTCCGACGGTACCTACCTCGAAGACCAGGATATGTGGAGAATGAGCGGTATCTTCCGTGAAGTTTACCTCCTGTTCCGCGACGAAACCCATATCCGCGATATCTTCGTCAAGTGCGACCTCGATGACGCGTTCACGACCGCAAAGTTCGCGGCAGAACTCGCTCTCACCGGCGCGGCTGATGTAAACTGGAAGCTCGAATGCCCCTGCGGCAAGGTTCTCTCCGAAGGTACGCTCGCTGTTGACGGAAACGGCACAATCGATATCCCCGCTGTGGAAAATGTAAAGCTCTGGAGCGATGAAGAACCCAACCTCTATAACCTCGTTCTCTCCTGCGGCAGTGAAGTCATCGTACTTCCCGTCGGCGCAAGAAGAATCGAAATCAAGGGCAAGGTTATCTATATCAACGGCAAGAAGGTCAAGGCAAAGGGCGTAAACCGTCACGACAGCCACCACCTCCTCGGTCACGCAACTCCTGTGGAACACATGAAGCGCGACCTCATGATTATGAAGGCGCACAACGTCAACATGATCCGTACCTCCCACTACCCGAACGATCCCAGATTTACCGCACTGTGCGACAAGTACGGCCTGTACGTCTGCGATGAAACCGATATCGAAACCCACGGCATGCATCCGTGGAACGGCCTGTCCGATAACCCCGAATGGGAACTCGCTTACGTTGACCGCGCTCAGCGTCTCGTTGAGAGAGACAAGAACCATCCCTCGGTTATCTTCTGGTCCCTCGGCAACGAATCCGGCCTCGGCTGCAACCACCGCGCTATGACCGCATGGATCCACTCCCGCGATACCTCCAGACTCGTTCACTACGAAGGCGGTCACTCCGGCTACGCGGGCGGCAAGTGCGATCCCACCGTTACCGACGTCGAATCCCACATGTACCCCAATCCCCAGTGGTGTGCGGAATACTGTGAAAACGACGAGCTCGTACAGCCCCTCTTCCTCTGCGAATATTCCCACGCAATGGGCAACGGCCCCGGGGATCTCGGCGATTACTGGGCATGCATCGAATCCCATGACGAATTCTTCGGCGGATGCGTATGGGAATTCATCGACCACTCCGTTGCAATCGGCGACAAGTACGGCAATCCGTCCTTCACCTACGGCGGCGACTTCGGCGACCATCCGAACGACGGCAACTTCTGCGTGGACGGTCTCGTATATCCCGACAGACGCGTACATACCGGTCTTCTTGAACTCAAGCAGGTACAGATGCCCGTATTCGTCAACGAAATCGAACCCGGTAAGGTAAAGATCAAGTCCAGACGCTTCTTCAAGGCGCTTGACGACGTTTCCATGGCATGGGCAGTGAAGAAGGACGGCAAGGTGATCCTGTCCGGCG
>JAFTPW010000134.1:0-7040 GCA_017463075.1 Clostridia bacterium | reverse complement strand
GGGACGGATCATCGAAATGCCGCGGTCCGCATATACTGTAACCGGAGAATAACATCCGATTCTGCCTTCGTGCATCAGGGTCATCATGAAGGTCTCCGCCGCGTCGTCAAGGTGATGCCCGAGCGCGAGCTTGTTTGCACCCATGTCCTGCACGGCGTTCATCAGCGCACCGCGTCTCAGCTTTGCACACAGCGCGCACGGATTTTTCTCCCGGCGTTCGTCGAATACAATCTTCGCAATCTGCGTGTTCTCAATGTGATACTCCACGCCGAGGAATTCACACCAATCGCGGAGCGGCTCGAGCGGCATATCGGGAAAGCCGAGATTGACCGTGACGGCGCAGAGGGTATATTTCTTCGGATAGAACGGCTGCATTTTCGCCAGTGCCAGCAGAAGTGCCGCCGAATCCTTGCCGCCAGAGAGTCCCACCGCGATCCGGTCACCGTCGGCGATCATGTCGTACCGCTCGGTTGCCTGACGTGCCGTGGAGAGGAGTTTCTGCAATTCTTTCATATTATTATGTATATATCAGTGAGGGTTTATGGCTACCAGAATTTACATCGATCAGGGACACAATCCCGTCAATCCCAATGCCGGCAGTGAGGGAAACGGCTTCCGCGAGCAGGATCTCGTCTACGCCATCGGTCAGCTCACCGCGCAGCAGCTCCGACGGAACGGATTTGAAGTGCGCCTGTCCCGTCCGACTCCGCAGACACAGCTCGGAACGTCGAATACCACTTCCCTTGCCGCGCGGGTCAATGACGCCAACGCATGGGGCGCGGATTATTTCCTCAGTCTGCACACGAATGCGTCCACGATCGAGTCGGCGTCGGGCAGTGAAGCCTTTGTGTTCCGGCGTGACAGTGAAGCGGAAGTGCTTGCCGAAAACATCCTCGAGCAGCTGAATTTTGCCACAGGTCTGCCGAACCGCGGGGTAATCGCACGTCCGGGGCTGTATGTCCTTAGGAAAACGCGGATGCCGTCGATTCTGCTGGAGCTGGGGTTCATCACCAATCCCGTGGACGCGGAGCTGATGGCATACAGTCCCCAGCTCTTCGCCGCCGGAATCACAAACGGTGTTCTCGCATATTTCGGGCTGCTCTGATCAGTCTTTTTTCGCACGCTTTTCCATGAGGTCCGGACGGCGTTCCTGCGTGAGTTCGATCTGCTTCTCCAGACGCCATTTTTCAATGTTCGCATGATGGCCGGAGAGGAGCACATCGGGCACTTCCCTTCCCATCCACACCGGAGGACGCGTGTACTGCGGATACTCGAGCAGATTGTCCTCGAAGCTCTCTTTTTCGTGGCATTCCGGGAGAGTGAGCACTCCTTCCGCAAGACGGCCCACGCAGTCGGTGACGATGCACGCGGGAAGCTCGCCGCCGGTCAGAACATAGTCCCCGATGGAGAGCTCCTCATCGACGATTTCCTCAATCACGCGCTCATCCACGCCTTCATAGTGTCCGCAGAGGATGATGAGCTGGTCTTTTTCCGCAAGCTCCTTTGCGACGGATTCATTGAACACCCGTCCGCGCGGAGACATGTACACCACATACGGCTTTTCGGCTCCGCTTTCGGTTATGCCGGATTCGGCGACAGCCTGCCAGCAGCGGTAGATCGGAGGTGCCGCCATGAGCATGCCGCGTCCGCCGCCGTAGGGTGTATCATCCACGCGTCTGTGCTTGTCCTCGGAGTAATCCCGGATGTTGTGGGTGCGCACGTCGAGTTTTCCCGCACGTCTCGCACGTCCGATGATGCTTTCGGAGAGGATGTAGTCCACAAATTCCGGGAACAGAGTCATAATGTCAATCCGCATGTCTTACTCCCGCATTCCTTCGATCAGACGGACAGAGATTGCCGCGTCGTCGCCTTCGTCCTTGATGCCGATGATGAAATCCGGAACGCAGGGGATCATGAACTGACCGCCGCGCACGTCATCGATGACATAAACTTCGCGTCCGCCGGGAGTGATAACCTCAGCGAGGGTGCCGTATTTTTCGCCGGAATCCGCGTCGACAACGGGCAGTCCGATGATATCCGCGATGAAGACCTGGTTCTTTTCCAGCTTCATGTCCGCGCGGTCGGCGTAGAAGGTTGTTCCCTTGAAGAGAATCGCCTGATTGAGATCCGTGATGTCCTCGAACGTCACCAGCACCATGCTCTTCTGCACGGATGCGGCGCGCACCTTCATCAGCTTCATTTCACCGGATTCGGTTCTGATATACATGCGGCGCATTTTCGCCAGCTTTTCGGGGGTATCGCAGTAGCATTCCAGACGGAGCGTGCCGCGTACGCCGTGGGTGGAGACTGCCTTGCCGCATTCGAGATATTTTTCCTTAGCCATAATTCACCTTTGTCAGTTTTGCGTTTACGCATAGTTTTACAGGTTAAATTATATCACATCTTCCCCGGAATCACAACGTACATTTGGTGTATTTTTATGAATTTTTGATGAATTCCGGAATTTTCATGCAGAACGGGAACAAATGCCCCTTGCAAAACGTCTGATAATCAGGTAAAATGAAAGAAAACGCACCGGAAAGGAATGACACCTTATGATGATGAAACGTTTTATGCTCGGCGTCCTCTCTGCCGGACTCTGCTGGGTCGGACTTGGCTCACCGGTTCCCGAGAACAATGCGTACAGACACATGCCCGTGAAGGCGTCTGAATCCGAACCCGCAGTCAGAGCCGCAGACGACCGTTTTTCCGCCTCGGTCATCCGCTTCTCGGACAGACTGCTCAAGCAGTGCGCGGCGGAATCGGCTGACAAGAATCTCGTTCTCTCTCCGCTGTCGGTGATTTATGCCCTCACGCTCTGCTCCAACGGTGCGTCCGGTGAAACCCTTGCCGAATTTGAGGAGCTGAACGGCATTCCCGTGTCGGAGATGAACGAATACCTCTTCACTTACGCACAGAAGCTGGCTGAAACCGAAAACTCCACTGTCAGAACCGCGAATTCCCTCTGGGGCAATAAAAACTTCTTCCGGATTGCCGAGGATTTCCGCACGGTCAGCGAAAAATACTATGCGGCTGAGTCCGATTCCCTGAATTTCAACGATCCTGCGTCGATGGACAGAATCAACGGCTGGGTGAGCGAAAAGACCGACGGCATGATCCCGCAGGCACTGGACGAGCTCGATCCCGCGGCGGTTCTCCTGATTCTGAACACCGTACTCTTTGATGGCGTGTGGCAGAATCCGTACGAGGAACGGGAAATCAACGAAAGCGTCTTCTACTCCGCCGACGGTACTGAGGATCTGACCGAATTCATGTACTCCACCGAGCACAGCTATTTCGAAGTGGACGGCGGCGTCGGCTTCTCCAAGGCTTACAAGGACGGCTACACCTTCACGGCAGTGCTTCCCGACGGCGACCCGTGTGAATTTATCGCGAACGCCGATCTTGCCGAAGTGGTTTCCGCTGCTCTCGCGGGTACGGGAAAGGTTGAGGTTTCCATTCCAAAGTTTGAATACGAAAACAAGATTGGACTGACGGAAATTCTTCGGAAGATGGGGCTTGAGCGTGCGTTCTCGAACCGTGCCGAGCTGTACGGTCTGTCCGAAAACGGCGCACCGCTGTACATCGATCAGATTCTTCAGAAAGCGAAAATCATCACAAACGAACATGGCACCAAGGCAGCGGCGATGACGGAGATTTCGGTCAGAATGATGGCGTTCCGTCCTACGGAAAAGAAGGAAATCCATCTCAACCGCCCATTCTTCTACATGATTCTCGATACCGAAACCGGTATTCCCCTGTTCACCGGCGCGGTGTATGATCTTGGAGAGTGAGGTGAAATCGATGAAATGTCCATATTGCGGTCGTGAAATGGAAGCAGGCTTGATCCAGAGCCCGCACGAGATCAGCTGGAAAAAAGGAACCAAAAAGCATCTGTTCGGACGCGCGTTTCTGCACGAAGGTTCGGTCGTCCTGTCTCAGCTTTCATTTTTAAAAGGTTCCGCTGTGATTGCGTGGCTGTGCCGTGACTGCGGGAAAGTCGTCATTGACGTGAACGACGAGAAATCCGATCTCAATCACGGTCAGCTCCAGATTCTATAACGAAAAATGCACCTGAATCCTCACGGGAAACGGGTGCATTTTTATATTTTTTCAGTTTAATTCCGGTTGAGATAATCCGCGATCCGGCAGAAATCCTCTGCGCTGAGTTTTTCGCCGCGGATGTCGGGACGGATGCCGATTTCCTCGAGCACTGCCGTCGTTTTATCCTTCGGGTATTTCGTTCCGATGGAGTTCACGAGTGTTTTCCGGCGCTGTCCGAACGCGAGCGTAATCAGCTCGGATGCGTTTTCTGCAAATGCCGCGCATGCTTCTTCGTCCGCGGGTGCATCGGGATAGACCTGACGGATACCGCCGTGTGGAACAATTCCGACAACTGCGGATGCCACCTTCGGCACGGGCAGGAAGTTTCCGGCGGACACATCGAGCAGCTTTTCCGTATCCGCCCGCAGTGCGATTGCCGCGGAAATGGAACCGTAGTCAGCGGAGCCGGCCTTTGCCGCAAGTCTGCGTGCGACTTCAAGCTGCACCATGACGGTGATCGAGGTGAGCGGGATTTTCTCCGTCATCGGGAAGGATTCGAGCAGCTTCATGATAACGGGCGTGGTTATATAATAAGGAAGATTTGCGCACACACCGACCGTTCCGCCGGCGTCAAGGATGTCCCAGAAGTGTTCTCTGAGGAATGCCGGCAGATCAATCTGCATGAAGTCCGATTCCACGACCGTGACGTTGTCGTATTCCGCAAGGGACTCGGCGAGAAGCGGGATGAGCCCATGGTCAATCTCGACGGCGACAACCTTGTCGTAGTGCTGACAGAGATACTGCGTCAGAGCGCCGACACCGGGTCCGATTTCGAGAACCCCGGCGGGTTTGGTCGGATCGGCATAGGACGCGGACAGCTCGGCGATCCGCATGGGAACGTGTGGATTGATGAGAAAGTTCTGACCGTATCCCTTCTTCGGGGCGCAGTCATATTTTTCAAGCAGCGAACGCACCACTGCAAGATTGCAAAGCTCGGACATACATGCTCCTTACAAAATCTGGTTTTACTTATCGGATGACTTCGACTTCGTAGCCGACGGTGTATTCTTCGTCAGGTTGAATGGTTCTGGCGTATTTCTTGTTTTTCGCGTCGGTTGTTTCGGAAACATCTGCGGGCAGACCGTTCCACGGCTCAAGGCAGATGAACGGAGATTCTTTATGATCGGGAGTCCACAGACCGAGCGCGTCAAAGCCGTCGAAGGTGAAGTTCAGTCCCTTGCCGGTCAGACGGGAGACGAGACGAACCTTCTTTTTCGGCAGATTTTCGATAATCATGGCGTCGTTGTCGAAATCGGAATACTTCAGCGGGATTTCGTTGGTGCCGCGAAGATGATCGACCTTCGGAACGGATGCGTCCATGAAGCCGGCGTTGGTGATGGAAACCGTGCAGCCGGATGCGTCATCGAACACGAGGCTGTAATCTTCAAATCCGCCGTCCTCTTCGGTGAGCGGGCAGTTGAAGCCGGGATGTCCGCCGAGGCAGAAGGTCATTTCGCTGCGGTCGCGGTTCTTGACGGTGAACTTTGCGGAAAATCCGCTGTCGGTCACGGCATATTCCACGCACAGCGCGAAGCAGAACGGAAACATGGCGAGGGTCTCGTCAGTCTCCCGCTGTTCGAGAATGACTCTGTCCTTGGAGACAAAGGTCGGGAAGAACTCACCCTTACGCGCAAAACCGTGCTTGGGCATAGGATAGCTGACGCCGTTGTGTGCCATGACGCCGTCCTTGGGAGAGCAGCAGACCGGGAACAGAATCGGTGCCTGACCGTCCCAGTGTGCGGGATCGCCCTGCCAGACATACTCGATTCCGCCGTGGATGAAGGAGGTCAGCTCGCCTCCGTGGGTATTGACAACGGCAGTGGATTCCGCGGATTTCAGTGTGAAAGTCATGGGAGCCTCCTTGGGTTTGTATGTTTGTGAAAACGGCACAATCCCGTGGGCGGATTTCGTGCAATTTCACCACGGGACTGTGAGTTTCATTTAACTTAGAATTCGAGCTTGCCTTCGATGAATGCAGCAACCTGATCCATGGGGATTCTGGTGGTTGCATTGCCGTCGGCGCCGGTGATGGTAACCTGTTCCATGGAGTCGCGTTCGCGGATGGTTACACAGCCGTCTTCCACGGAGTCAAAGTCGTAGCAGATGCAGTAGGGAGTACCGATTTCGTCCTGACGGCGGTATCTCTTGCCGATGGAGCCTGCGTCGTCGAAGTCACAGGTGAACTTCTTTGCGAGGTCGTTGTAGAGATCGGAAGCCTTGTCGGAGAGCTTCTTGGACAGGGGAAGAACGGCAGCCTTGATGGGAGCGAGTGCGGGATGCAGATGGAGAACCACGCGCACATCGTTCTTTTCTGCGTCGAGAACTTCTTCGTCGTATGCATCGCAGAGGAATGCGAGGGCAACACGGTCAGCGCCGAGGGAAGGTTCGACAACGTAGGGAATGTACTTTTCGTTTGCTTCCGCATCAAAGTATTCCATGGATTCGCCGGAAACATTCTGATGCTGGGTGAGGTCGTAGTCGGTACGGTCAGCAATGCCCCAGAGCTCGCCCCATCCGAACGGGAAGAGGAATTCGATGTCGGTGGTACCCTTGGAGTAGAAGCAGAGTTCTTCGGGAGAATGGTCGCGGAGACGGAGGTTTTCCTTGGTCATGCCGAGGTTGTAGAGCCATTCTGCGCAGTAGTTTCTCCAGAAATTGAACCATTCGAGGTCGGTGCCGGGATTGCAGAAGAATTCAAGTTCCATCTGTTCGAATTCGCGGGTACGGAATACGAAGTTGCCGGGAGTGATTTCGTTACGGAAGGACTTACCGATCTGACCGATACCGAAAGGCATCTTCTTTCTGGTGGTACGTGCAACGTTCTTGAAGTTGACAAAGATACCCTGTGCGGTTTCGGGACGGAGATATACTGTGGAGGAAGAATCCTCGGTTACGCCCTGGAATGTTTTGAACATAAGGTTAAATTCGCGGATATC
>JAFTPW010000133.1:0-17590 GCA_017463075.1 Clostridia bacterium | reverse complement strand
TCTGCTGTATTGCGGAACACCGTGGTCACGCCGACGATGTCAAATCCCTGCCGCATCGCGCAGTACAGGGCAATCGCGTCGTCAATGTCGTCTCCGATGTCCATGTCCATGAGGAGCTTGTATTTTTCAGCCATATCACACCCTCACCAGCACGACGGAATTTTTCTTCATCACAAGATGCACCGCGCTGTTCTCGAGCTTCACTGTGGTTTCTTCGCAGTCATGCTCCTCATCGAGCAAGGAGAGCACCGCAGTTTCCGCGTCCGTTCCGTTGAGTACGAGATCAAACCCGCGCACCTCGTCGGAATCGTCGTCATCGTTGTAGTACGCGAGCATCACCGCACCGCCGTCCTCTCCGACCGCAGCCGCGGCTTTCACATCCGGGACGGGATTCACCATCGCGGCGGACTTGCCGAGCTTGTACAGCTTGTCGAACATCGGGAAGGGATAGTACCCCTTGAGCGGCTCCATGGTGTAGTAATCCCAGAGTCCGCAGAAGCACGACGGCTGTGCATCGTAGTACATGAGCATGTCGAGCGGCGCGTTCTGGCATCCGAGCATACATGCCGCCGTGAAAGCCGCACCCTTCATGCCGATGATGGTTTTGATCGAGTAAATAAATGCGTCTCCCCAGTTGCGGATGTAGTTCCATTCGTTGAGGATGCTTTCGGCGGATGCGTAGCCGTATTTGTCGAGCAGATTCCGCACGGCGGCGCACTTGCCGAGCAGCTTGTCGGGGGATGTGGTGTAGATGTGCCACGAGAAGAAGTCCAGCGGAACGGCTCTCTCGGACATGTATTTCAGGAAGCGTTCACCCCAGCCGAGGTTGTGCGCAAGTGCGGGTCCGCCGATTTTCAGTTCAGGGAAGCAGGACTTGAGATGCCGTGCCGCGGTTTCGTAGAAGGTGAAAAATTCCGCTTCCGTACCGCCCCAGCAGCGTTTGTTCGGACTGTCGTCGGCGTCAAGGTCGGGCTCGTTCCAGATTTCCCAGTAGCGGATGCCGTAGTGATGTCCGTCCGCCCAGCCTTCGTTCATGTGGCGGATGATGTGCTCGCAGATGACCGCCCATTTGTGAAAATCCTTCGGCGGCAGAGTGCCGTATTTTTTGATGTTGTGTTCAATCTTCGCGCCGAGCCGGTAGTAGGTTTCCGCTCCTGCCGCAAAGGTGCGGTCGATGTATTCGTCGGTAAGAACGAAGTCGTAATTCGCGGGATCGGTGGGATCGGCGTCAAAATCCGGGAAAATGTTGTGAACGTCCACGGAATGCTCGCCGCCGTAGGCATCACAGAACGCCGCGTCGTGGTTGCGCGCAAACGGAATCCCTGACGCTTTGTAGGTGTCGAAATTGTGGCGGGTCTGGTCGTCGCGTTTCTTCAGCGGGCCGTTGTTGATCGCGTGCATGGGCTTGACGGCACCGGTGACGTCGGCAAAATTCACGGTAATGGCTGGCATGGTATCCTCCTTGTATGTGTGACACTGCACAAAAACAGATGTGCGAATGCGGAATTGTTCGGTGGTTCTGTCTGTATTATACCCGATGCGGGCGTGGATGTCAAGAATGCGGACGGAATCCGTTGCGGAGAAAGAAAAATTGTGATAAAATAGAAAAAATCTGCTGTACCCCTTAACCGATGCAACTCTGCGCGTACTGTATTGGTGAGAGATAAATTTACCGGAGAGGAAACCCATGGATCCGAAAACCGCCGCGGCAATTGCCGAAGAAAACGTGAAAACCATATTCGCCTACGCCCTGAGCCGCGTGTCCGATCCGGCTGACGCTGAGGATCTTGCCGGGGACATCATCGCCGCATTTCTGGAATCCGCCCATAAAATCCGTGACGAGCGCGCCGTTTACGGTTTTATCTGGTCGGTTGCGGCAAATCAGACCCGGAAGTTCTACGACCGCCGCCGGAAAAAAGCGGACAGACAGGCGGACATGCCCGATGCGTACGAGGAAATCCCCGATCCCGCCGACTTCACGGAAGAAATCGAAGCGCAGGAGGAGATCATACTTCTGCGGCGTGAGCTGGCACTGCTGTCGGGCGGATACCGGACATGCACGGTGGCGTACTACTTCGACGGCATGAGCTGCCGGGAGATTTCGGAAAAATACGGGATTTCCGTCGAGATGGTGAAGTATTATCTCTACAAAACACGACGAATTATCAGAGAGGGTATGCAGATGACAAGAGAATTTGGTGAAAAAAGCTACAAGCCCGCGGAATTTCATGTCAGCACGATTTTCGCCGGCGAATTCAACCGGGAATATACAAAGCTTCTGGATCGGAAACTGCCCGCGAACATCCTCTATTCCGCTTACTACACGCCTATGACGATTGGCGAGCTGGCAGTGGAACTGGGAATTTCGGCGGTCTACATGGAGGACGAATGCCGGGTGCTGGAGGAATATGGGCTTCTGAAAAAACTTCCGGACGGACGGGTGCAGACGGCGATTTTTGTCTTCACCGAAGCGTTCGAGGACGAATTTTACAAAACCGCGCTGGAAAAACTGTCGAAAATGACGGCGGCTCTTCTTGCAGATGCGAAAAACAAACTGCCGGAGGTACGGAAAATCGGCTTCACCGGCTCGGCGATGGATGACAACCGGATGCTGTGGGCGTTCCTGTTTGAGCTGATGCGCCGCGGACACGACCGTTACGCAGAAAGAACCGGATACACTACCTCGCTCCGGAATCTGTATCGGGAAGAAAAGGGCATCCTGTACGGCGTGGATCACAGCATGACGGGGGATTTCGGCTGTTCCTGCTTTGCCGGATATTTCCGTCTGGATGATGTGTATTCCGGTACCATGGCGGATTTCGGCGTGCTCCCGGAGAAGAACCGCCTGCTTTCCCTTGAAAATGAGGCACAGATTCTGAATCTGATGAAAAGAGAGGATTCGCCGCTGATTGTCCTGAAACCGGAGGAACGCAAAGCCGTATTTGGACTGCTCGCGGAGGAAATCGACGGATTCGGAAACCTGTACAGGCATCTCGCGGATCTTGCGGCGGCATGCACGAAGAATCACGCGCCGAAATTCCTGACGGAGGAAGCCGAAACCGTTGTGCGCGGGAGTATTTTGTACCGGACCGTGGGTCTTCTCGGCAAGCTGGCGGTCGAATCCGGTGCGCTGACGGTTCCCGAGTATGACGGTCCTGTCGCTGTATTCATCAACGAAAAAATGCCGGCGGACTGCACGGGCGTTCTCGTATAAAATTTCCGGGATTTCCGCGGATGCCTTTACAACCCTGCGAAAATGCGGTATAATAGTTGCAAGCAATCCATTTTGGCAGGAGGTCTGTTATGTTCAGAGAAATGCGGCGGCACGGTCAGATGCTCCCGGCGGACGAAACGGCGGAGATTCTGACGAAAGCCACGTCCGGTGTGCTGGCGGTGTCAGGTGACGACGGGTACCCATACGCGGTGCCGCTGTCCTACGTGTACGACGGCGGGAGGATTTACTTCCACTGCGCCATGACCGGGCATAAAATCGATGCCATCCGCCGTGAGCCGAAGGTTTCGTTCTGCGTGATCGCCAAGGACGATGTTTTTCCGGAGAAATTCACCACGCGTTTTGCGAGCGTGATTGCGTTCGGAAAAGCGGAGATCGTCACCGATGACGGCGAAAAGCGCGCGGCACTGATGAAGCTCGCGGAAAAATACAGCCCCGGTGTGCCGAAAGCCGACGAGGAAATCCGCGGGTCGTGGGATCACGTCTGCGTCGTCGGGATACAGGTGGAGCACGTCACCGGCAAGGAAGCCGTCGAACTGACTGCACAGCGGAAGAAAAATCAGGAATAAACAGGTGTAAAGGAGAAAATCCATGGAAAACATTGTACTCACATCCCTCGAAGAACGCCGGAGCGTGCGCAAATACCTCCCGAAGCAGGTGGAGGAAGACAAGCTCGCCGCAATTCTCCGCGCCGGAACCTACGCTCCCACGGGAATGAACCGCCAGTCGCCGATGATGGTGGTCGTGCAGGATCCCCAAACCCGCGAAACCCTGCGGAAAATGAACGCATCCGTCATGGGAAATCCCGACAGCGATCCTTTCTACGGCGCACCGACGATTGTGATCGTTCTCGCAGACCCGAATGTCCGCACCGCAGTGGAAGACGGATCGCTCGTCATGGGCAACCTCATGAACGCGGCGCATGCGGTCGGCGTGGATTCCTGCTGGATTCACCGGGCGAGAGAGGAATTTGCCTCCGAAGAAGGGAAGGCGCTGCTGAAAAAGTGGGGCATCGAAGGCGAATGGATCGGCATCGGTCACTGCATCCTCGGCTACCGCGACTGCGATTATCCCGAAAAGCGTGAACGCAAGGACGGCTGGATCGTTCGGGTGTGAATCCCTTTTGACAACCGGGTAAACTTGTGCTATACTATGGGCAACACCATGGTATGGCACTTTTTTAATGGAGAAACACATGAAAATTCTGACAATTCTGACCGCTGTCCTGCTTTTTTTGACCTCCTGTACGGAAGTTGAACCGGACGGCGGCGCATACTATACCTTCACTGACGACTGCGGCGTGACGGTTTCGCTTGCGGAAAAGCCGGAGAAGACCGCGGTGCTGTTTTCGTCGTACGCGGAAATCTGGACGCTCGCTGGCGGGGATGTCGAAATCACGGTCGGAGAAGCCGTGGAGCGCGGATTTGCACCGGACGGCGTGACGCTCGCAGATGAAGGTGCAGGGAAGACGGTGAATATCGAAACCCTGATCGCGGCGGAACCGGATTTTGTCATCGCGTCGGCGGATATCGAAGCGCAGGCGGATGCGGCACAGCTTCTGAACAATGCCGGGATCCCGTGCGCGTCCTTCCGCATGGAGTCGTTCGGGGATTACCTGCGGATGCTGGAGATCTGCTGTGACATCACCGGAAACGCGGATGCATACGAGACATACGGCACGTCCGTTCAGGCGGAGATTGACGAAGTCCTCGCATCCGTGCGCGAAAAGGCGGAAAAACGGATTCTCTTCATCCGCGCGGGATCGTCTGTCCGGTCGACCAAGGCGAAAACGGCGGATCAGCACTTCGCGGCGGCAATGCTTGAGGAGCTGGGCGCATACAACATCGCGGACAACGCCCCGGTGCTCATCGACGGTCTGAGCATGGAGGAAATCATGACGGAAAATCCGGACGCCGTCTTCATCACGACGATGGGAGACGAGAATGCCGCCGTCGGATACATGAATACTCAGCTTGATTCTCCCGAGTGGCAGACGCTTGACGCCGTGAAATCCGGACGGGTGTACTATCTGCCGAAGGCACTGTTCCAGTTCAAGCCGAACCATCGCTGGGCGGACGCCTACCGGATGCTGACGGAGCTGCTGTATGAAAACTAAATTTTTCCGGCGTCCGGTCGGGCTTGCTCTGCTCGTGATTCTGCTGATTCTGACAGCATCGGCGGGAATCCGGTTCGGCAGTGCACAGCTCGGCTGGCGTGAGTTTATTTGTGCAGTCATCCGCGCGGACGGGTACGAAACGGAATCGGTGATCCTGTGGTCGGTGCGGTTTCCGCGGGTTCTTGCCGGAATGGCGGCGGGAGTCGGACTGTCTCTTTCCGGCGTGCTCTTACAGTGCGTGACGGACAATCCGCTGGCGGCTCCGAATATCATCGGCGTCAACGCAGGCGCGGGATTTGCCGTGGTTCTGACGCTGGCGTTCGGGTCGGTGTCGTATCTGATCCTGCCGTTTTCCGCGTTCGCAGGCGCATTTCTCGCGACTTTGCTGATCGTTTCCATCGCATCGGGCGCAGGGGAATCCCACGGATCGGTGATTCTCGCCGGTGTTGCGGTGACAGCACTCCTGAACGCGGCAATTTCCGGCATCACGCTGATCGACACGGATGTGCTGACTTCGTACAATGCGTTTTCCGTCGGCGGATTCCGCGGTGTGCAGACAAAACAGCTCATCCTGCCGTCGTGCATCATCGTAGTGTGCCTGACGGTGAGCCTGATTCTTTCGCGCAAGCTGGATCTCTTGTGCCTCGGCGAGAGCGGTGCATCCCTGCTCGGCGTGAACGTGAAGCGGGTGCGTCTTGCGGCGATTCTGTGCGCATCGGCGTCGGCTGCGGCTGTCGTGAGCTACGCGGGTCTGCTCGGATTCATCGGACTGATCGTGCCGCACATGGCAAGGAAGCTGACGGGGCATCACACCGGGTACACGATCGCGGTCTCCGCACTGCTCGGCGGGATTCTCACCGTATCCGCAGACCTCGCCGGCAGGATTCTTGCCGCACCGTCGGAAATCCCCGTCGGAATTATGATGTCCTTCCTCGGCGCGCCGTTCTTCCTGTGGCTGCTCCGACGGAGAAAGGGGTGGTGAATGATGCTTACAATCCGGATCCATACCATATCCCACCGCAGGAGGGTGATCCTGCACGACGTCGCATTCACCGCATCTCCCGGAACGTTTACCACCGTCATCGGGCGGAACGGATGCGGGAAATCGACGCTTCTCTCAGCAATCGGCGGGATTCTGCCGTACGCCGGCTCCGTGACGCTCGACGGGAATGAACTGTCCGCAATGACGCCGCGGGAGAGGGCACGGAAAATTTCGCTCATGCTTCAGATGCTCCGGTCTCCGCATGTGACGGTGGAAGAGCTCGTCGCGTTCGGTCGGCATCCATGGAGGAGTACCGGCGAATCCATGACCGAAGCTGACCGGGAAGCCGCCCAAAATGCCATACGCGACGCGGAGCTGACCGATCTGCGGCACTGCTATGTCGACCGGATCTCCGGCGGAGAACAGCGTCGGGCACATCTCGGCATGCAGCTCGCGCAGGATACACCCGTCATGCTGCTCGACGAATCGACGGCATTCATGGACGCGGATCACGAAGGGCATTTTCTCACGCTTCTCCGGGAGCTGTGCGTCAGACGGAACAAAACCGTCGTCACCGTCATGCATTCCATGGAAAACGCGCTCCGGTTCTCGGATCAGGCGGTGCTTCTCGACGGCGGAACCGTGCGGTTTGCGGGATCTCCGGCACAGCTTCTGGAAACGTCACTGATCGAGGACGTCTTCGGTCTGCGGCGATACTGCGGCACGGATGAAACCGGCAGTCCGAGGGTGTTTTTTTCATCCGAATAATACCAACTTCTCCGTAGAAATTGTGGAATGTGCACAGAAAAAATCCGAATGATTGTGATATCCGTGCATTGGCGGATGACGTCCGTTGTGATAAAATCATAATAACAGATTTTGATTTCTACAAGGAGAAACATCATGGCTGAAAAAATCATGCGGCTCGGCGTAATGGGTACCCTGCGCGGCGGACACTACGTCGGCATCTTCAAACGGCTGGACAATGTGAAAGTAACGGCGGTCTGTGACTTCAATCCCAAATCCATCGAGACGATCCGTCATCATCTCGACGGCAGCATCGCGGTGTACGACAATTTCGATGACTTCATCGACAGCGGACTGTTCGACGCGGTACTGCTTGCCAAATATTTTATGGAGCACGTACCGTTTGCGGTGAAGGCTATGGAGCGCGGCATCCACGTCCTCAGCGAATGCACACCCGCACTGACGATGGCGGAATGCGTTGAGCTGTGCCGGACTGTGGAGAGAACCGGATGCAAGTACATGCTGGCGGAAAATTACCCGTTCTTCGCGTGCAACATGGAGATGAAGCGGCGCTATGACACCGGACACTTCGGAA
Source organism: Clostridia bacterium (assembly GCA_017463075.1). Lineage (GTDB taxonomy): Bacteria > Bacillota > Clostridia > Oscillospirales > CAG-272 > UMGS1696. The sequence goes on along the minus strand of JAFTPW010000133.1, from coordinate 9,918 downwards.
AAGCGCTGTACTGCGAAGGCGAATACAACCATCCCGTCACGCCGCACGACAAAAACATGCTCGCACCCGGACGTCTGCACTGGCGGAACTGGCTGCCGCGGTCGTACTACATCACGCATTCGCTCGCGCCGATTCTCTTCATCACCGGCAACCGGCTCAAGGCAGTCAACTGCAAATCCGTGTTCGCGCCGGAGACCCTTGAAGGAACCGCGTGCCGGGTAGGTGATCTTGCGGCGATTATGCTGTGCGAAATGGAAGACGGATCGCTCGCGCGTGTCACCGGATGTGCGGCATGGGGCGGTCACGGAAATTGGTACCGGATCTGCGCGGAAAAAGGCTCGATGGAAAACGTCCGCGGAACGCTTAAGCAGGTGCGGATTCAGTACAACGGCTGGAATGTCCCCGAAGGCGAACAGGAAGTCCAGATTGTTGACGCGCGTTGGTATGAGGACGACGAAATGAACTCGCTTCCCGGAAGTGCAGGTCACGGCGGCGGCGACTACTGGGTGGCATACCACTTTGCGAAGTACATTCTCGAGGATGAGGAGCCCTTCTTCAACGTGTATCGCTCCGTGTCTCTCTCGGCGGCGGCAATTCTCGCGCTCAGAAGCTCGTACAACGGCGGCGCGGAATACAAAATTCCCGACTTCACGAACGAAGACGAACGGAAACTGTGGGAAAACGATACCGAATCTCCCTTCCCGGATGAAAACGGCAATGCGGATATGCCCTGCTGCAGCCATCCCGACTTCGAACCCTCGGAAGAAAGCTACGCAAACGCCGAGCGGGAATGGAAGGAAGCCGGACTGATCGGATAAATCAATACGATATCATAACAGGAGGAATCCCTATGGCAAAACTGAAAATCGGCGTATTCGGTGCGGGCCGCGGCATGACGATGGTGCACCAGATTCTCGGCAATCCCGATGCGGAGCTGGTTGCGGTCTGCGACAAGTACAAGCCGCTGCTGGATAACTGCAAAAAGACCGCCGATGACGCGGGACTGACGAAGGTTGCGTACTACACGAGCTTCGACGAATTCATTCAGCACGACATGGACGCCGTTGTGCTGGCGAATTATGCGAACGAACACGCGCCCTACGGCATCCGTCTGCTCGAATCCGGGCGGCACATCATGACCGAATGCCTGACCTGCGCGACGATGAAGGAAGCCGTCGAGCTGATCGAAGCCGTGGAGAGAACCGGCAAAACCTACACCTACGCGGAAAACTACTGCTATACTCCTGTGCGCTGGGAGATGCGGGAACGCTACCGCCGCGGGGATATCGGGGAACTCATGTACGCGGAAGGCGAATACGTCCACGACTGCTCGTCCATCTGGCCGCAGATTACTTACGGTGAACGCGATCACTGGCGCAACATCAACTATTCCACGTTCTACTGCACGCATTCCATCGGGCCGATTCTCTCCATGACCGGGCTCCGTCCCGTGAAGGTATCCGGCTTTGAGACGCAGAACATGCCCTTCATGCGCAATCTCGGAACGAAAACTGCATGTGCCGGTATGGAGCTGATTACGCTGAGCAACGGTGCGATCCTCAAATCCCTGCACGGCGGACTCAAGCACACCAGCCACTCCAATTACCAGCTCAACGGTGACCGCGGCGGCATGAAGGATCTCGCGGACGGGCGGCTTGCGGTCTACATTGAAGGCGAAAACGAAAACTGCCGCGGCAAGCACGAGATCTACACGCCGTCTCCCGTCGTAGTCGGATCCGAAAATTCCGGACACGGCGGCGGGGACTTCTTCACCACCCATTACTTCATCCGCTCGATTCTGGGCGACCCGGTGGCGAAGGAACGCGCAATTGACGTTTACACCGCAGTCGACATGTGCATCCCGGGCATTCTCGCTTACAAGTCCATTGTGAATGACAACAACTCCGTGAAGGTGCCGAATCTCCGCAACAGGGAAGAACGCGACGCTTACCGCAACGATACCTTCTGCTCCTTCCCGAAAATCGCCGGAGATCAGTATGCCTCCAACAACGTTCAGGAGGAAATCACCATTCCCGACGAGGTTTACGAGGAAGTCAGGCGCCGCTGGATTGCCGGTGAACCGGGCTGATGCGGTCGGAATCCGAAGCAATCCGAACAACGAAGAAAAGCTCCCTGCCATAACGGTAAGGAGCTTTTTTGCGTCATCCGGCGAACATGAGCGCACCGGGATCGTCCGGGTCAAATTCGGAGAAGAACTGCGCGAGACCGCGGTAATACCGGAAAATCTCGCCGGTGTATTTGTCGATGAACATCTCGCCCATGAATTCCGCGATCCAGAAGCGGTCGTTCTCGGACGTGATTGTCAGATTCGGAATCTGCCAGCGGAGCATGATTTCGTCCCCGGGGTACGGTGAGGATTCCGGCTTCTCCGTCAGCGGCTCGAATCTGCCGTAGGTGTTTTCGTACGCTTCGATGAGCGCGGACTGCAGTTTCAAGAGAGCCTCGGCTTCGGTGAGCTGTACGGCGTCGGTGGGATAGTTCCAGAAAATGATCTGCGCCTCGTCCGCGAGATACCATTGATACCCGTGCGGGTAGGTTTCTTCATCGAATGATACAGTCCAGCCGTCCTCTGCTAAGCTTGGACTTTGGCTGAGACTGACGATATTACTTCCGTCGTAAACCGCGCTGTTGACACGCAGCAGAAGCGCACACGTGACCGGTGAGACATACACATGCTGCGGGAAGGAGTTCGGCTCGGGCGTTTCCGTGTGGAAGGTCATGTCCTTCATCAGCGTGTCATTGACGTAGATTTCGCCGGTTTCATGCACAAATTCAACCGACCGGATCTCGTCCGCTTCATCCACCTGAAAATAAGCATGCTCCCGGCTGCGCTCGACGGTGTGGCTGGTGTTGTCATAGAACGCACGGAAGATGGGGTAGAAATCGACCCAGAAGCCCTCGACGCCGAAATATTCCCCGGCAATGTCTCCGCCCGTGACGAGCGAGCCGTTGACAAAGACGGGAATTCCCGTGCCGGTGTAGTCGGAGATGTTTTCTTCTCCGGTCACGTCGGTATAGGATGCCGATGCAAGCCTCCCGTAGCCGTCGAATTCGAAATTCACATCCGCGAGGTTGGAGTACCGCACATTTGCCGGCTTGGCTTCTTCCTCGACGCACGCGACAACGGTTCCGGAGACGAGACACAGCACCAGTGTCAGCGCGATGAGTGCTTTGCCGGATTTTCTCGGCTGTGTGTTCATGATTTCCTCGAACCGTTCCTTCACGCGGCGTTTACCCGGACGGAAATGCGTCGTCATGGGCATGTACTTCCGGCTGCCGGGATGGACGCACTGCCGCAGAATTTCGAGCATGACGTTGCCGTAAGCGGAACGGACCGCGGCGTCATGTCCGGCGAGCACTGCTTCATCGCACGAGAGCTCCATGTCACGGATACAGCAGTGCTGTGCGAGCCACGCGGCGGGATTGAACCAGTGCAGGGAAACGGCGGCGATGCAGAGGAGCTTCACCCACAAATCCCTGCGTCTGTGATGCGTCAGCTCGTGCGCGAGGATCCCGGCGGCTGCGTTTTCATCAAGCTCCGTGTCCGGCAGAACAATCGCGGGACGGAAATATCCGCACAGCATGGGACTCTGCACGGCATCGCTGACGTACAGTTCCGGTGCACGGCGGAGTTTCATGCGTCCGGTGAGGAAATCGCGGATTTCGGTGAGGCGTTCGTCCGCGGGCGTGAGATGCTTCCGGAAGGCTGCCATGGAAACGGCGTATCCGATGACGGTCACGGCGAAATGGAGCACCGCACCTGCAAGCCATACGGCAAACAGGATTTCTGCGGGATCAATCACCCGGATTGCGGCAGGATCGGCGGGTGCGGGAATGGTCACGGCTTCGATGTCGTCGGCAAACTGATAGGGAACCGGGAGCTCATCCGTGTATGCGTCGGCGTCGGGTGAAACCGCGGGCAGTTCAAGGGATTCGTCAGGCTGGGATACGGGAAGCTCGATTACCGGCGGCAGAAAGTTTGGGGAGACGGGCATGCACAGCCGCAGAACGACGATGATCCAGAGGATGTACCGCGTTTTTGCGGCGATTTTTCTGCCGATGCACAGCTCCGCGAGCCACAGAAGCAGGATCACCGCCGAGAGAACGAGGGACAGCGAGCCAAGCGTGAGAAGAAAATCGGTCACGGTCAGTCCTCCTTCCGGTTGAGAATCGCGGCGATTTCGTCAAGGTCGTCTCCGCTGAGCTGACCGGCGTCCACGAGATTGGCGATGAGGCGTTTCCAGCTTCCGCGGCAGATTTTCGAGACAAAATTCTCCGACGCGAACGTGCCGTAATCCTTCTCGGAGACGAGCGCGGTCACGGTTTTGACGCCGTCACATGACTCCACGGAGACGAAATTCTTCGCGGCGAGCCGGTCGATCAGGATGTACACGGCGGGCTTGGTGCACGGACGGATGCTTTGCAGATCACGGTAAATTTCAGCCGCAGCTGTCGGTGCACTGTGCTGCCAGAGAATCTGCATAATATCCAGCTCCGCGTCGGGCAGCTGTACGGTGGGTTTCGGTGCCATGGGATATCCTCCTGTATTGGATTTAACATTTGTTAAATAGATTATAGCACGGGAATCGTGTGCTGTCAAGATGCAATTTAACATTTGTTAAATCGAGATGCAAAAAAATCCGTCCTCCCGGAAAAAGGAAGACGGAATTGTATTGTTCTTTCGGTGAATCAGATTTTCTCAACCCAGACAAGTCTGGAGGTGCGCTTGTCCGCGAGCTGGAACACCATGTCGGCGGAGTCCGCGGTCCATGTGTCGCCGGTGTCCTCGTCGGTGAAGCGGAAGGATGCGCCGTCCATCCACGGAATCGTGAGCTCCAGCGTGTCAGATTCGCAGTCCTCCATGCGGAAGAGGAGGAGCAGACCCTTGTCCGTGTCAGGATCGTGGTAGCCGAATGCCGTGAAGCCTGCCTTGTCGTCGCGGTGATGCCAGCCGGTGAGCGGATAGAAGTCCTTGAGAAGGTACGGATTGACCTTGCGCCATTCGTCCAGACCGAAGCGGAGAATGGAGAAGTCCTGATCGGGATCCTGCGTGAACTGGGAGTCCACATTGAGCGCGGGAAGATAGGACGCACGCCATGTGTAGACGTCGCTTCTGCCGGTCAGGTCGAGCTCGCCGATCTTTTCCTTGGTGTTCGCGCCGCAGTACGGGATCCACTGGTTGAAGCCCCACGACATCGACAGACGCAGTGCGGTGGTGGTTCTGTCCGCGTCACTTCTCAGCAGCGGGATGCCGCGCCGGAGGGTTTCGAGGTCGTTTCTGCCGCCGCCGGACGCACAGGAGTCGCAGAAGCCGCATCCGCCGAAGGAAAGCGTGCAGTCGATGATGTCGTCCCACATGCGGTAGTGTCCGTCCACGAACTTGCACTCGGTGATGCCCGTGCGGTTTTCGCCTTCAAGGGAATCGAGATACCGCCAGAGCGCGCCGGGGTCACTGTTGTTGTCCTCGCGGTAGATTTCGACCTTGTTTTCGCGGAGAACCTTGCAGATTCTGCCGACGGTCCAGTCGTAGCATTCGGGAATGCCGATGTTGTTGGAAATCGAACCGACACCTTCGCGGCGGATTGCCCATTCGGGATTGTATCCGAAGTTTTTCGCGAGATTGTCCACATCCGTGACGCGCTCCGGTTCGAACCACATCAGGGTGCGCATGCCGTGCTCTCTCGCGTAATCGGTGGATTCGAGGAAGGTCTTGCCGGGCCACTTGTGCTGGTCAAGCTCCCATGTGCCGACGGTGCCCCACCAGTTGGATTCGGGCGAGGTCAGGTCGGGTGCGATGTACCAGCCAGCATCAAACCAGCGAACGTCCACATGCACGCCGACTTCCGCCATTTTCTCAAGCGTGGGCTTCCATGTGAAGTACCGCTCGGAGATACTGCCGTCGGAGTTGGGCAGACCGGTGTCGTTGGAGAGACAGCAGAACGCCATCGGATGCACCGGAGTACCGCAGGAATCCAGCGGCGGCAGGTTGCAGTCCACGAACCAGCTGCGCCAGAAATTCGTCGCGTAACCAGGCTTGCGGCTCTGATACGGTGCGATGACGAAGAGTGCTGTGCGGATCTTCTCGCCCGGTTTGAGGCAGGTTTTCAGGTTGTTGACGGAGTTTGCGGTGTAGGTGGTCACGCCGTCCGCATAGGTGAAGTCCGCGGTGAATGTGCCCGCCCAGCCGATTGCCAGCATCACGCCGCCGTCGCCGTATTCGAGATTGTAATACGGGAAATTGCCGTGCGTCGGACGTCCGCTGTCGGAGACAAAATGCGCGCTCTCCGCGGTCAGATCGGTCTCGTACGGGCGGTACTGGTTGCCGTGGTCGCCGAGAATGCCCTTGAGTACGGGATTTTCGCCCTTGAATTCCCATACCTGACGGAGATTTTCAAGAACCCCGCTGGTTTCGCTGCCGGTGTTTTCGATCCATACGGTGGATTCGGAGACGCCGTACGCCGGGTAGTGGGTGAAAATCAGGGTGACGGTGAGGGAATCGAGTGCATAGCGGTACACGTTGTCCTCACGCTTTGCGGTGCGGGAAGACTCCTTCGCGATCAGCTTCAGACCGGCGAATCCGCGGTGTTCCGTACCGTCATAGGTGAAGAGGAACGGGAAACTCGCGGGATCCTTCGCCATGTCACGGTACCATCGGGTGGCAGAAGGGTTCTTGTAGCATTGCTTCATGGGGTTACCTCCGTTTTTTGGGATGTATAATCAATTTTCAGATTCGTTTTTCAGATTCCGCGTCATGTACAGTGCGAGAATCACGGCGGAGATGCCTGCGGTTGACTTACCGACGAGGGTGGGCAGAACGAGGGACGGATCCATCGCGGAGCAGAACGCAAGATGGTCGCCGAGGAGGAATCCCGCCGCTGTGAGGAACGCGAAATTCACCACCTTGCCGCGCGCATCCATGTCTTTGACGAGGCTGAACGTGGGAACGGCGTTGGCAAGCGATGTAACAAGCCCGAGCGTGGATTTGTCGTTCATGCCGAGCAGGGCGCCGATCTTCGCAAACGGCTTTTTCAGAAGTCGCGAGACCACGGTCACCATGACGTACGCACCCGGCAGAACGAGGACAATCGACACGAGCACATCCATGGCGTCAAGTACGGAGCCGAGACCGGGGATGACGGTGATTCCGGTGAGATGGGACGCGATTGCGATTGCCGCCGCGAGAGTTGCCGCAATGCCGATGATTTTTCCGAAGATGAGGAAAACCTTCGTCGTGACTGCGGGCAGGAATTTCAGAAGCAGGCAGATGACGGCGGAGATGACGATGACGGGTGCTAAATTGATGAGAATGACGGAGAGGGAATACCCGGCAGTCAGACCGCCGAAGAAGCATCCCACAGGCACGGTGACGAATCCACAGAGAATGCCGCGCGACATGGCAGCATGGTCGGATTTTTCGATGATGCCGAGGGATACGGGAATGTTGAAAACGATGTTGACGCCCATCATGGAGGAGAGAATCATGCCGCCGAGCCCTGCCGCTTCCGGAGACTGCGCGAGCTCCTGTGCAAGAGGCCAGCCGCCCATGTCGCACGCAAGAATGGCGCCGGCAAACATGGCGGGATCGACACCGACTGCGCGGAAAACGGGTGCGATGACGGGTCCGAGATGGGTGGAAATCAGCGGAACAAGCACGAGCACGCCCGTCATGGTCACAGCGATGGAACCGAACGCGGCGAAGCCTTCCATGAACTGCTGTCCGATGCCGAACCGGTTCCCGAGCACGGAGTCAATCGCCCCGGCGAGCATGAACAGCACCATCACGTCCATGATGAGCTGGCTTGGTGTCAGATGTGCGGCAAGAAATTCGGTCATTGTGTCCGTCCTTTGAGGTGAGTTTTATTATATTGATTATACACATCCGGATGCGGGATGTCAAGAGGCGGTATTTATTTGGCATGATGAATAAATCAATGCAGTGTGTTATGTGGAAAGTGCCGGATTTTTCCGGAATATGAAACAAAACGGGAAGGTGAAACGTCTAATGAATCGGATGCAAATCTCGAATACAAATCAATGAAAGGCAACGATCATGAAAAAGATAACCCTCATGCTCACACTTCTCCTGCTTCTTGTCGGATGCGTCAGGGAGGATATGTCCAATATGGAAGCGGAATTTGATGCCGAAATCGAAACGGAAGTTCCCGAAACCGGAGAGAATGAAGCAGATACTGCGGAACCGGTCATTGACAGAACAAAATATACCGCGGATGCCGGTGACGGACTTGTTTCGGACGGGTATGTGCTGGAGCTGACCGATCCGTTTGACGGGAGTGTTTCGGCACTGCATCTGCCGCGGTTCAATATCGGAACTGCCATGGCGGAGGATCTGAACAACACGATTGCGGAGCAGTATTTTCAGAAATATGCCTATTATATCGATGATCTTGAAAATGGGAAGTCGCCGTATCGGATGTTTCAGGTAAGCTATGACTGGGCGGACTGCGGGGATGTTATCGCCGTTGTGATATCGGACACATCGTTCGTCGGCGGAAGCGGTGCAGGCGGAACCCGGTATGAAGCGATATACTACAATAAAATAACGGATGATACCATGGACATGAATGCGTTCCTCGAATGGTACACGGACGGCGAATACAATCTGGAAACCCTTGCGGCAGCAGCGACCGACAGCGGTGTACTGACCGATCTTGACGGAGTCACTCATTCACTCACAGCGGAGGAAATTGAGGCGATTCTGCCCCATCCCGAAACTGGGACCTTCACATGCCGCACATCCCTCAGGGTTATGGGTCTTGATGACAGTTTTGTGATGCCGGATTCCTTGGAAAACTGAGTCAATTTTACCTCTCCACTTGCAATCGCTCCGGATTTGTGCTATCATGAAGTTACTGTTTCAAATGCCGAGGTGTGTTATGCTTCCTGCCATTTTCATCCTGTCCGCAGTTGTCGTCCTGCTTGCCGTGATCCTCATCCGGACGGCGTTGTTCGTTCCCCGTGATGAACCGCGATCCGCACCCGATCCGGTGGAGTTTGACCGGGATGCCGCTGTATCCGCGCTTCGAGAGCTGATCCGGTGCCGCACGGTCTCGCGGTATGATCCCGCACTCGAGGACGACGCGGAGTTTGAGCGGCTCATTGCGCTTCTGCCGGAGCTGTATCCGCATGTGTCTGAATCCTGTACCTTCACCCGCCTGCCCGACCGCGCACTGCTGTTTCACTGGAAGGGAAAGCACCAGGACGAGCCGGCGGTGATGATGGCGCACTACGATGTGGTTCCGGTGAACGAGGACGGATGGGAGGTGCCGCCGTTTGACGGAATCATCGAAGACGGTGTGCTCTGGGGACGCGGAACGCTTGACACGAAAGTGACGTTCAACGGCGTTCTCTCGGCGGCGGATGCCCTGATTGCGTCGGGATTTGTGCCTGCACACGACATGTACTTTGCGTTCTCCGGCGGCGAGGAAGTGAACGGCATGGGTGCTGTGAATATCGTAAACTGGTTCAAAGAACACGGAATCAAGCCCGCACTGGTCGTCGATGAAGGCGGTGCCGTGGTGGAAAACGTGTTCCCGGGCGTAAAAAAGCCGTGCGGGCTCATCGGAATCGCGGAGAAGGGCATGCTCAACTGCACGTTCACGGTAAAATCCGGCGGCGGACACGCATCTGCTCCGGCTCCGCATACACCGATCGGCGAGCTGTCCCGCGCCTGCTGTGCGATTGAGAATCACCCGTTCCCGATGCATCTGACCACTCCCGCGGCGGCGATGTTTGATACCCTCGGACGGCATTCCACGTTCCTGTACCGCGTGATTTTCGCCAATCTCTGGCTGTTTTCCGGCGTGCTGAATCTGCTTGCGAAGAAATCCGGCGGCGAAATGAACGCACTTCTTCGCACAACCGTCGCATTCACGCAGG
>JAFTPW010000132.1:0-2781 GCA_017463075.1 Clostridia bacterium | reverse complement strand
GTGCATCATCCTCTCTGTCTTTATTCTGACAACAGTATATCATATACCGCGTGTTTTTTCAATGACCTGCCGGGATTTTAACGGAATAACAGAGAAAAACCGCTCCCGCGATTGCCGTGAGAACGGTTTTATGACTTATTTTGCGGTGATGGTCAGACCGGAAACGCAGTCGTCGGCATCGAGAACCACGGAAACCTGCGCGCCTTCGAGAGTGAAGGTCAGCACGCCGAAGTTGTCGGTGTAGTCCGTGCCGAAGGATGCTTCCACAGCCGCCTTGTCAGAGCCGATGGAAAGACCGTCTGCCAGAGAGACCGCGTCGGAGGTGAGGGAGATTTCCTGAATCCGCGCCTTGCCTTCCGCATCGGGAGAAGTGGTCAGCGTGTAGCCGCCGAAGGTGTAGAGCTTGTCCATGCCTTCGTGAACACAGCTCGGAGCCTCGGTCATGGACTGGGGTTCGCCGAGAGCTGCAACGGTGTCATCCGCAAGCGCACCCATCACAAAGGTTGTGCCGTCGTCGAGCTCCACGATATAGCCGTCGGAGGTTTCGACCGCATCCGCAGCGGTTTCAGCGGCGGTGTCCGGTGTGTTCGCGGTGTCAGCGGAGGTATCTGTGGGATCAGCCGCGCCGCAGGAAGTCATGACGCAGAGAGCCGCGCCCAGGAGAAGTGCGAAGATTGTCTTTTTCATATCATCATTTCCTTTTCGGATTGAAATTTATCTCGGGGTTGCCGGGTAGAGGGACGAGTCGAAGCTGTAATAATTCTTGACCTCGTTTTCGGAGTATGCCTTGACCTCCGCATCGGTCAACAGGAAGCACTGAAGATCATGACCGGCGTAATGCGGACAGGTGTCAAAGTGGTACCAGTTTCCGTCGATGTTCACCAGACTCCAGTAATGCGGATTTGCCGGGTCGTTCCGCTGGATCATCATGTTTTCCAGTCCCGCACGGGTCAGAAGCACGCTCGATACGGCGTAGTAGATGTAGCAGTTGCCGCTCCGGATCGTGAAGCCGGAATACGCGCCGTCGACGTAGTTGCCCATGAGGTAGCTGGTTCTGGTGGAATAGGTCAGCCCGGAGGTACACCATTCGTAGATCGCCCATGCCTTTTCGCGCGGCGTCATCCAGTTTCCGGTGATCTGCCAGAGAATCTGATCGGCGAGGGCGTTGACCGTGTCCATGGTGATATCGTACACGCGCAGGTAAACCGATGTTTTCGCTTCGTTGCCGGAGCTGTCGACTGCGGTATAATGCACCTGATACGTACCCGGGACGGCGTTGTTCACAGCGGAAGAGTCAACCTTCACTGCCACATCCCCGTCACGGTCGTCCACGGCGTACACGTTTTTCTTGAAGGAAACCGACTCGCCCTCCATGATCGTCTTGCTCACGGCACCGTAGATCACGGGCGGTGTGGTATCGAGGATGACACGGAGCTTGGTTTCGGCTTCTGCGGAGTTGCCGTATGCGTCCGATGCCTTGACAGTCACGGAATAGCTTCCGGCTTCCTCAGACACAGGCGCGTCTCCCGCGTAGCTGAATGTCACCTCGGAAAGATCCTCAGCGGAGACGACAAAGCTCTCAAGACTGACAGCGTCGCCCTTGAAAACGGTCACATCCGTCAGCGTCAGCACGGGCGGCGTGGTATCGGCAATCACGGTCTTCACTTCATACCTGCCGAATTCGCTCTCAAGCGTCAGTGTGTGTTCCCCGATTCCGGCTGAAATTCCGGACACCGTGAACCGTCTGCCGTAGGTGGTATCTGCGAAAACGGCGGCGGTGATTTCCTCTTCGGTACAGCCGTATTCCAGCGAAATTTCCGCCGGAACGTTCATGATGAATAATTTTGCGTCCTTTTCGGTGCGGTTGCCGTGGATGTCCTCTGCCGCGATCCGCACGGTCTGTCTGCCCTGCACGGTGAGATCGGGCTCGGATACCAGGGAATGTGTGCACCCGGATACGTCATCCGCAAGTGTCACGAAATTTTCCGCCGTCACCGTTTCACCGAGCCGGATGGCATGGGACGCGGTTTCAAGCACGGGCGGTGTAGTATCCGCGACCTTGACCGGCCAGACATACGCCGCCATTTCGGACGATGCGCGGAGGATATACTCGCCGATGACGCCGGTGGAAATGTCGCCGAAGTCCATCTCGGTTACGTCGGGATGTTTTTCGAGCATCGTGGTCGCCAGATCCGCCGCGTTCAGCTCAGCCGCGAGCACATGGGACGCATCCCACACGGTCAGTGCGGCGTTCACGGAGGTTTGGTTGCCCGATCCGTCTGCCGCAGTCACGGTCACGGTGTATTCCCCTGCGGTATCCGTGGTGAGATTTTCCGCCGTCAGAGTCACATCCGTCGCGTCGGTGCAGGAGAGAACGAAATCCTCCCACGAAATCTCCGTACCCGCAACGGTGTGAACATCAGTCACGGTCAGCTCGGGCGGTGTGGTGTCGCGTACCTGCACGGTCACATCTCCCGGAAGGAAGCCGAAAAACTTCAGTCCGATTGCGTGATCCCCGGGGCTGCTGACGTCAATGGTGTACGGCTCGACGCTGTACATAGATGCAAGAAGCTCGTTTTCGTGGATGTTCTCCGGCCGGGGCATCTCGCCGATTTCGACCGTGATGGGCTCCGTTGTTGCGGAAACATAGGATGCGCCGAGAATTCCGACGGAGAGGAGAAATACCGACGCGCACACAGCGGGAATTACGATGCGCTTTCTGCTATTCTTCACGGGTTCTGCCGGCATTTTATCGGACGGTTCCTCTTCGGCGGCTTCTTC
>JAFTPW010000131.1:0-8281 GCA_017463075.1 Clostridia bacterium | reverse complement strand
TGCACTGTGCCGTGCGTCTCTTTATTACGTAAAAAATCATCTTATATAACCACATTCCTTCCCCATGCGGAATCAGAAAGGAACCCAGCGATGGAAAAGAACTTCTACGAAATTCTCACACATTTCAACCTCCCTCTCAACCCCTCTCCTTACGGAAACGGTCATATCAACGATACCTACATCGTTCATTCCCAACCCGACTACATTCTCCAGCGCATCAACAAGAATGTTTTCACCAATCCTCCGGCAGTTATGGAAAACATTCAGGGCGTCACCTAATTCCTGCGTAAGAAGATCGTTGAAAACGGCGGCGATCCCTACCGTGAAACCCTGAATCTGATCTGCACCACCGACGGCAAGCCCTACTACGAAGACGAAAACGGCGAATTCTACCGCGTCTTCAAGTTCATCGACCATGCCGTTTCCTACGATCTGGTTGAAAATCCCACCCAGCTCTACAATGCCGCACGTGCATTCGGCAAGTTCCAGAACATGCTCGCGGACTACCCGGCGGAAAAGCTCCACGAAACCATCGTCGACTTCCACAACACCAAGGCACGCTTCGGACAGTTCGCCGACGCTGTTGCAAACGATGCGGCAGGCCGTGCAAAGGATGTTCAGGAAGAAATCAAGTTCGTTCTCGACCGTGAAGCGGATTGCAGCGTGGTTGTTGACGCAATCGCTGAAGGCAGAATCCCGCTCCGTGTTACCCACAACGACACCAAGCTGAACAACGTCATGCTCGACGACAAGACCGGCGACGGCGTATGCGTCATCGACCTTGACACCGTTATGCCCAGCTCCCTCCTGTACGACTACGGCGACGCTCTCCGTTTCGGCGGTTCCTCCGGTGCGGAAGACGAAAAGGATCTCTCCAAAATCTACTTTGTCGTGGAAAACTTCGAAGCATTCACCCGCGGATTCCTTGAAACCCTTCCCTCCATCACTGAGGAAGAAATCAAGCTCCTGCCCTTCTCCATCAAGCTCATGACTCTCGAGTGCGGCTCCCGTTTCCTCGCAGACTACCTCAACGGCGACGTTTACTTCAAGGTTCACCGCGAAGGTCACAACCTCGACCGCTGCCGTACCCAGTTCAAGCTGGTCAAGGACATCGAAGACAAGATGGACGAACTGAACGCAATCGTTGCAAAGATCGCAGCGGAAGTCAAGAATGCATAATTGAATGAATTGACCTGAATACAGCAAAAGACGGCAGTTTCCATGGGATTTCCCCCGGAATTCTGCCGTTTTTCTGTTTTCAGAAATTTTTGCCGTAGTACAGAATCAGCTCGTCGTCCTCGATCTCGTGCAGGATGAAGTCGCGGTAGCCCCAGTGGAGGTAGATGGCGAGATTGCGGGCCTCCTTCGCTTCGACGCCGATGGTGATGCGCGTGAATCCGTGCTCCTTCGCGTACTTCTCCATGAGCTTCATGAGTGCGGAGATGTGCCCCTGATTCTCGTATTCCTTCCGGATGCGGAGCGCGTTGACGTTGGTGACGGTTTTCCCGTCGGCGAGATCGGTTCTGCCGCTGATCGCGGAGCATGCGGGATCGAAAATCAGGGTTCCTTCCCCGACAGGCTCGCCGTCCTTCAGCACGAGAAACGTCTTCGTTCTGCCGGATGCGTTGTCGGCAATTGCGGCGTCTCCCCAGCGGATCCAGCGCGCGTCCCCGGGATTGTCGGCGATGTTATAGTCCCAGATTTCCCTCAGCTTGTCAGGAGTCGCGGGTGTACAGGTGAACATGGGTATCCTCCTTCGGTTCGCGGATTTTTTCTTTATTATAGCATATTTTTTGAGAAAACACGGCAGATTTTCGGATTTTTCCGGTCTTATGGAGTGAAGAAAATTATTTGAGGTATGTTTATGCGAAAATTCACGATTCTCTTTCTTCTCTGCGCACTGCTTGTTTCCTGCGGCAGTGAGGAGCTTCACTATCTTCCCGACGAAACCGCCGCCGAAACCGAAGCCGAAAACTATCCCTACACCGAAAACAGTGACCGTCCGATCTCCGGCGCACCCGTGACTTCCCTGCCGTGGAATTTACAGTACGCGGACGGGTATCTCTGCATCGCGTCCTTCGGCGGCATGGGGATTCCGTCGGAAGAAAACTCCGGTCTGATGTACACGCTCCGGCGGATCAATCCTGCCACCGGGAATATCACCGACGTCTGCCCGGACCCGCTCTGCGCGCACAATTCCGCGGACTGTCCGTTCTATGGGCTCGACTCCATGCCCGTTGGATTTGCGGACAACAAGATTTTCTACCGCCGCCGTTGGATCACGCACGCGGACGGCGAAACAGGCAGGGTTGACTACTACTCTGCGGACGTGGTGTTTGACACGAAAACCGGCAAAGTCACGGAGCTGAAGAACCTGAACGGCGAGGGCGGCGGGATCAATTCGTATCTCTACACCGACACGCACCGGTACTGGTTCGACTGGACATGGGACGAAGCCTCCACGGAAAGCGGGCAGTATGTCATGTACCGTGCGGCGTATGACAGGCTTATACCGGAGACTGTGGCGGAAGTATCGTATGAAGACGCCGGATTTGTCGGATACGCGGACGGAACTCTCTATTTCACCGACGGTCGGATGCTCTACTCCACGGACGAACGGTACAAAAACCGCCGGGATATCGCAGAAGCTCCCCTGACCTACGGACGGCACTGGTTCGGCGGCGACTCGGTTTACTACGCAGATGCCGCCAGCCGGATTTTCCGGATTCTGCTTGAGACGGGCGAGATCACGGACATGGGATTTTCCGCCGGTGAGCTTGTAATTACGGACAGCTGGATTTATTACACCTCTCCCGAGGCAGTTTCACTCGGCAAAAACCGCGTGTACGGCATGCTCGGCGATGAAGTGACCGTGACCGGGGAACATATTTACCGCTGTGCGCACGATGGCTCGGGGACGGAAACGGTGTTCTCCTTTGACGGCGGGCTGTATTCGACGAGATTCCGTTCCTTCACTGCGGTCGGAAACTATCTCTGGGGCACGTATCACCGCTGGGATGACGCGGACGGGGACGGAATCTACCGCGACGGCGACCATTATGAGAGCTCCGATGACGGGCATATTCTCCGCATTGACGTGACGACGGGTGAGATTCTCGAGCTCAGCACCGCGGAAATGTGACGATAAACTGAATTCTTCAAAAGGTTTTTCTGGTTTTTTACAAATCATATTGAAATCCGGCAGGAGATGTGTTATAATATACTATTGATTGGAAACTGCACCCTTATACCCGAAATCGCGTGCAGAATATTGAAAGGAGCTTTTCCTGCAATGGATAATGCAAACAAGACCAAACAGAAGAATCTGATTATCGCAGTCTGCATCGCTCTCGCTGCTGTGATCGTCATCGGTCTGTCTGTTTACACCACCCTCGGCGACAACGGCACTCTTCTCAGAGCAAAGACCGCTGCCGAAAGCGAAAACTTTGAAATCAACGGCACCATGATGGCGTATTTCTATGCCTCCAACTACCAGAGCTATTACAGCTACCTCAGCTACCTCGGCGTGGACACCACCGTTTCCCTCAAGTCCCAGCCTTGCAGCTATCTCTCCGACGGCGGCACCTGGTTCGACTACTTCGTTTCCATCACCAAGTCCTACACCGATGAACTTCTCGCTCTCTGCGAAGGTGCAAAGGCTGCCGGTGTTGAACTCGACGACGCTGACCAGGAAGGCATCGACCTCACCCTCTCCCAGCTCGAAGACACCGCAAAGGCTTACGGCTACAACGCTGACACCTACGTTACCATGGCATTCGGCACCGGCGTCAAGATGAAGGACGTACGCGCATGCCTTGAGATGACCGCGCTCGCTACCAAGTACACCAACGCATTCTCCGACGGTCTCTCCTACACCGCTGAAGAAAAGGAAGCATACTACACCGAACACGCATCCGACTTCGAAGGCGTTGACTACTACGCATTCTCCGTAGCTGCCGGCGACTTCATGTCCAAGGATACCGAAGGCAACCCCGTAGGCGACACCACCGAAGCATCCGCTGCTGCTATGGCGGAAGCTCAGAAGATCGCAGACGCATCCAGCCTCGACGAATTCAAGTCCCTCGTTGCTGATTACATCACCGCTCACCACGATCACGAGCACGACGAAGCAACCGTTGATGCCGAAGTGGAATCCTGCTTCAACTACCATGTAGAAGCTGCTTCCATCGCTGACATCTCCGAATGGGCATTCTCCGCAAAGGTCGGCGACACCTACATGACCGGTGAAGAAGGCGACACTGCATTCAACATCTACTACCTCACCAAGGAAGCATACCGCGACGAAACTCCCACCAGAAACGTCCGTCACATTCTCTTCACCACCGAAACCTATGCTGACGACACTGCTGTGAACGAAGTTTACGCGGCATGGGAGGCAGAAGGCTTCTCCGAAGAAAAGTTCCTCGAGCTCGCTGCTCAGTACAACGAAGATACCGGCTCCCAGACCACCGGCGGTCTCTATGAAAACGTAGCAGTCGGCGATATGGTCAACTCCTTCAACAACTGGCTGTTCTACACCGCTGAAAACGTTGGCGACCACGGCATCGTTGAATCCGAATACGGCTGGCACATCATGTACTACGCAGGTCAGGGTGACGGCGCGGCATGGGAAACTCAGGTTACCTCCGCTCTCAAGAACGCGGCTTACACCGACATGATTACCGCAAACTCCGCATCCATCACCTACAACGACGCTGTCATCAACAGCATCGAAGCATAACTCAATAGCACAGAAACAGCATAGAATACGTAAGTTGATCTCACGTATCCATGGGACAGGTTCCGATTTGTGGGATCTGTCCCTTTTCGGTTTCAGATAATTCAAGGAGGACATTATGATCGGCTACAACGAAATCACTTCCCTTTACGTCGCACAGAACGGCTGTGACAATCAGTCCGGTACGGAACCCGTTTCCTGCAAAACCGGCGCCCCGTTCTCGTCCATTGAAGCGGCACTGGCGTATGTCCGCGAGCTGCGCAGAATCGGCGTGGGTCAGCCCATCTCAATCCGGCTTGCAGAGGGCGAATACACAATCCCGCGCACCATCGTGATCGATCAGGGCATCACGGGCATCACAATCGAGCCGGACGGGGACGCGAAGGTCAGGCTCATCGGCGGCAGAAGAATCACCGGCTTTGCATGGGACGAATACCGCGGCGTGAAGTGTCTGTCGGCTCCTCTCGGCGGCGCGTGCGATTTCACGGATTTCTACGTCAACGGAACCCGTGCGAAGCTGACCCGGTATCCTGCCGAAGGTTACTTCTACGCAGATGACGTGGAAAATCACGACGGACAGCTCTTCTCCTCCTCGTCGTGGTTCACAGCACAGGAGGGTGACATCCGGGATTTTGCCAACATCGAGCGCGTGCAGATCAGCTTCTGTCACTACTGGATCGACGAGCACACGCCCATCAGGTCCTACGATCCCGAAACCCGGCGCGTCACGTTTGAGTACCCGTCCCGCTTCAACATCGACGGCGGCAAGGGCACCTCGAGCGGACTGGAGTACTACCTTGAAAACGTCGCAGAAGCGTTTGCGAATCCCGATGAATGGTACGCCGACGACGGTAAAATCTACTACATCCCCCGGGACGAGAGCATCACGCCGGATACGATTGAAGCGTACATTCCGTCGATTCACAAGCTGTTCGACATTCACGGTACGCCCGGAAATCCGGTGAAAAACATCCGGCTGAAGAATCTTGACATGGGCGTGACCCGCGGTGAGTACGGCTCGGTCGGTGTGTTCGGCGTGAACAATCCCGGCACAACCCGGTACGCGTCCGATGCACAGGCGGTATCCCAGGCGGACGGCTCGATTTCCTTCCTGTATGCATCCGGCTGCTCGATCGAGGACTGCTCGCTCACGAATTTCGGCGTGCACGGCGTTGTGATCGAGAAGGGCTGCCGCAACATCCGTCTGTCCGGAATGGTGATGCGCGACGGCGGTGCGGGCGGTGTCAAAATCATCGGCGGTGCGGTCGGCTGTGATCCGAAAGACGAAACCTTCGGCTGCACCGTGGAAGACTGCTCCATCACGTACTGCGGACGGCGGTATTTCGCGGCATGCGGCGTGCTTCTGATCCACACCTACGAAAACACCATCGCCCACAATGAAATCGGGCATCTCTACTACACCGGTGTCTCCGTCGGATGGGTCTGGGGCTACGCGCCGAATCAGTCCCATGACAACCTCATCACGAAGAACCACATCCATCACCTCGGCGGCGGCATGCTTTCCGACATGGGCGGCGTGTATCTGCTCGGACTCCAGCCGGGTACCGTCGTCTCGAACAACGTCATCCACGACGTCACCTCCCGTCACTACGGCGGATGGGCATTGTACACCGACGAAGGCTCGAGCTACATGACGCTGGAAAACAACATCTGCTGGAACACCTCCGACAACTCGTACCACCAGCACTACGGCTCGATGAACACTGTGCGCAACAACATTTTCGCCTTCTCCCGCGGTCAGATGATGCGGGTATCGCGGACGGAAACGCACCTGTCGATCATTTTCGAGAACAATATCGTTTACTCCGACGGCGCGCCGATGTTCGATATCAGCCGTGCGCAGATCAATCAGAAAACCGTGGCATCCCGCCGGAATCTCTACTTCGACACCACACGCGAATCCCCCGTCATGCGGCAGTTCGGTGAGGAAGCACTGACCCTCGGTGACATGCAGGCGTGCGGTCTGGAACACGGTTCGTGCATCGCTGACCCGATGTTCAAAGACGCCGACAGCCACGACTTCACGCTTCTGCCCGGCTCGCCTGCGCTGGCAATGGGATTCCGTCCGATTGATGTGAGCGATGTGGGACCGAGAAAATAATGCAGAATGAGAGAGAACCGATGAATAATTTTGTTAACGTAAAGCATCTCGGAGCTGCCGGGGACGGAATCGCGGACGATGCTCCGGCAATCCAGTCGGCACTTGACATGGCGGAGAACGGCGGAAAGGTGTACATCCCGGCAGGAAACTACCGGATCGGACGCACACTGTACATCGGCGACGGCACAACAATCTGGGCGGAACCGGATGCGCGCCTGTTCGTGTGCGAAAAAACGCCGAAGAAGCGCGGGGATTTCCTGCTCTCCAACCGGGATCCTGCGGGCGGAAACCGGGATATCTCCGTCATCGGCGGTACATGGGACGGAAATTTTGACGGGAAGAACAACACGAAACCCGCCGATCTGTTTGATCCGAACGCGTTCTCCGGCTCGACCCTGAACTTCGTGAACGTGAAGAATCTCACCCTGCAAAGCCTGAACATGCGCAACTCCGTTGTGTACTACATCCGCATGGCAAAGCTCGACGGGTTCGTGATCCGCGACATTCACTTCTCCTCCGACCGGCGCGCGTTCAATCAGGACGGACTCCACTTCGGCGGCGAGGTACGGCACGGTCTGATCGAGAACATCACGGCATCCTCCGGGCAGACAAACGACGACATGATCGCCTTCAACGCGGACGACTCCATGGTGCGGCTGGAAAATCTCGATCTGTGCTGCGGTCCGATTGAAGACATCACGGTGCGCGGCGTATTTGCGGAAAACTGCTACACGGGATTCCGTCTGCTGTCCGTGAATTCTCCGATCCGCAATATCACGATGCAGGACATTTCCATCGGATGCCGCCACTTCGCGCTGAACATGGACGGTGCCCGGTACTGCCGCACGCCGCTCATCAAGCCCGGCGAAAAACCGAACGGCTCCGGTCTGATCGAGAACGTCACGATTGACAACCTCACGGTCGGATCGGTGGAAAGTGCGGGTGAAAAGGCGCTGATTCTGGCGGAAACCGTACTGAAAAACGTGAAAATCACAAATTTCCGCCGGCTTGACACGGACTTTAAAAAGCCCACGCTCCTCATCACCAACGCTCCCGGCTCCTTCGGCGAGATGCACGCTGACGGGAACACCCTCTCCTACCGTCTTGCAGATGACAAATTCCGCCGGGAGGGTGACTTTGATTCCGTCATCATGAACAGTGACGCGGAAGGAACGCTCGAATAAATCCGGATCGGGCGGAAAATTTACAATTTCCATGGTGACATGTGACGTTATCTGCGGTATAATGAATAGAATTACAAAATTATCCGCTTTGGTGATCCAATGAGTACATTTCTGAAATATCTCAGCGTGTTCGGCATGGCGATGCTCCCGGTGCTGGAACTTCGCGGCTCGGTGCCGTGGGGTGTGGCGCAGGATCTGAACTACGGTCTGGTACTGGCAGTCAGCATCCTCGGGAAC
>JAFTPW010000130.1:0-8399 GCA_017463075.1 Clostridia bacterium | reverse complement strand
TACGACAAATCCGAATACGACGGTGTGCGCTCGCTCGGCTTTGAGTACGTGGTCTTCACCCTGTACCGGCTCGGCTGGGCGGAAAAGACCGACTGGAAAAAGCTCGGCAGATTTGCGAAAAATCACCCGCTCATCGGATACACCTTTTCCCATGAGCTGTGTCAGGACGCGGTCGGCTACCTTGACGGTATGCTGACGATTGACGTTCCTCTCTACGTGCATACCGTGGACGGCGAGGAGGCACAGCAGTATTATTTCGATCTCGGCATCACCGGCATCTATACGGATGACGTGAAATAGGAGGCTTGTATGAACGGCTGGCTTGACGAAACAAGATTCCCGGGACTTCCGGCGTTTTCCTGCGGAGAAGCTCAGGAGACCTACGAAGGCATGAACGACACCGCGGTGTACGGCTTTGACGCCACGACAGCGGACGACGCGGCACGGTACCGTGAACTCCTCCTTTCGTGCGGCTTTGGAAAGGCGGCGGAAACCACAATCGGGGACTGCACCTTCATGACCCTCACAAAGGACGGCGTCATTGTGCGCGTATCCCACTTTCCGGCAAAATCCCTGACCAAAATCATTGTCACGCGCGGTGAGAAGCATCCGACACTCGAGGTAACCGGCGATTTTGTCTGGACGCCTTCCATTACCCAGATCGGACGGAAGGGTGTGCTCCAGTTTGCGCCCGGCAACTCCTACATCATGCGCAACCACGACGGCACCTACGTCATCATCGACGGCGGCCCGCGGGATGCGGAAGACACGGATCACCTCATGACGTTTCTGAAAGTCCATCAGCTGACTGCGGACAAGCCCGTGATCCGGCTGTGGCTCTTCTCCCATCCGCACGGCGACCACTGCAATCTCGCGATGGATTTCTGGGACAAATACCACGACGAAGTTGTTCTCGAAGCCGTCGGGTACAATTTCCCGAATCTCGAGAGCGCGCCTGTGAAGCACGGAAAGCCGGAGGATATCGAGTTCCACCGGACCCGCATCCGTGACAAGGCGGCGGAATATTTCCCGGAGGCAAAGATTTTTACACCTCACGGCGGCGACCGGTATGCCATGCCCGGCTACGTGATCGATACGCTCATCTCCTACGAGGATTACTTCCCCGGAAAGATGAACGACACCAACTATTACTCCCTCGTCTGGATGATCCGGAGCGCGCACAAGAAGGTTCTCATCCCCGGCGACTGCGGCATTCCGATCAGTGACATGCTCGCGGACGTGTACGGCAGTGAACTCAAGTGCGACATCATGCAGATCTGCCACCACGGCAACTTCGGCGCGACCATGGGACTGTATCAGAACGCCGACCCGGACATTGTTCTGTGGCCGGAAAAGGAAAGCCTCATCAATTCGTGGGAACGCCTTCAGGGAACGGAACCCGGCTACGAGCACAACCACTGGATCCGCCACTCCAGACCCAGACTGCACCTTGACAACTCCGTCACCACCAGCTTCATGCTGGATTAAAGCAGATACAAAAATTTTTTACATACAGGAGGTACATTATGTATATTCCGAGACCTGAGTACCCGCGTCCGACACTGGTGCGCGGCGAAGAATCCTGGGTAAACCTCAACGGTACCTGGGAATTCCAGTTCGACTTCGGCAAGTCCGGACGCGAACGCAAGATGTGGGAAGCTCCCAAGTATGAAAAGGAAATTCTCGTTCCTTTCGTACCCGAATCCAAACTGTCCGGCATCGAATACGTGGATTTCATTCCCGCTTGCTGGTACAGAAGAACCATCACCACTCCCGCAGGCTGGGACAAGAACGCAGGCCGTGTTCTTCTCAACTTCGGTGCGGTTGATTACAGCTGCGTTGTTTACGTAAACGGCAAGGAAACCGGCACGCTGCTTCCCGAAGGCAAGGAATACACCCGCGACTTCACCCACAGAGGCGGCTACACTCCCTTCACCGTAGATATCACCAAGTATCTCGTTGACGGCGAAAACACCCTCGTTGTCTATGTTGAAGACGACGGCAAGAGCTCCCTCCAGCCCACCGGCAAGCAGACCTACCACAGCTTCTACAACAGAGGCTGCCACTACACCCGCTGCACCGGTATCTGGCAGACCGTATGGATGGAATACGTTCCGAACAACTACGTAAAGAACATCAAGATCACTCCCGACATCGACGCGGGCAAGATCGACGTTGTTGTATCCCTCGAAGGCGACAACTCCGGCGTAAAGTGCCTCACCGCTGCTGCTTCCTTTGCAGGTGAACAGGTTTCCGAAGTGACCGCACCCGTTCTCGGCAAGTTCGCACAGTTCTCCATGCCCATTCCGGACGCAAAGCTGTGGTCTCTCGAAGAACCCAACCTCTACGACCTCACCGTTTGCGCAGGTGAAGACAAGGTTGCATCCTACTTCGGCATGAGATCCGTAGCCATCAACGGTTACGCAATCGAAATCAACCACAAGCCCGTTTACCAGAGACTCGTTCTCGACCAGGGCTACTTCATGGACGGTATCTACGCTCCCGAAAACGACGCTGACCTCGCACGCGACATCGAGCTCTCCAAGGCAGTCGGCTTCAACGGCGCAAGAATGCACATGAAGGTCTTCGAACCCAGATTCCTCTACTACGCGGACAAGATGGGTTACCTCCTTTGGGACGAATTCCCGAACTGGGGTCTTGACGAATCCAATCCCGCATCCCTGCTCTCCATCCTTCCCGAATGGCTCACCGAAATGGAACGCGACTATAACCATCCTTCCGTGATCGGCTGGTGTCCCTTCAACGAAACCGGTTCCAGAAGAAACAAGGATGTATTCAAGTGCGTTTACAACACTACCCGTGCAATCGATCCCATGCGTCCCATCATTGATACCTCCGGTTACGTTCACGTAAAGACCGATATCTATGACGTTCACAACTATGACCAGAACCCCGAAACCTTCAAGAAGGCATTTGAAGCGCTTGAAACCGGCGAGGGTCAGCCGTTCCTGAACAACAGAAACGAAGAACTCTATGAAGGTCAGCCTTACTTCGTATCCGAATTCGGCGGTGCAAAGTGGGTAATCGACGAAGAACCCGCTCCCCTGAAGGAAAACGAACTCAAGAACGACTGGGGCTACGGTCAGAATCCCGAAGATATCGAAGCATTCTACGCAAGATTCAAGGGTCTTGTTGACGTTCTCCTCGACAACCCCAAGATGTGCGCATTCTGCTATACTCAGCTCACCGACGTATATCAGGAACAGAACGGTATCTACGCGTTCGACCGCAGAGCAAAGTTCGATGCCGCACGTCTCCATGCCATCATGTCCAGACCCGCAGCGATTGAGGTGCAGGAATAATCCGCAGCTGAAACTGTAAGAAATCCATCCTGCACGCGAGAATTTCACTGACGCAAAATTTTCCGGAGTTGGGTTTACACAGGAATAATCGAATTATTAAGAAAGGACTCTCACACGAGGGTCCTTTTCTTTGTTTTGACCGGATTCAACCTGTACTATAATTTTCTGCCGTGAACTCAACAAAAATCCTATTGTAAGTTGAAACCGCGTGTGCTACAATGTTCTCAGATCGATCAATATCATCGCCTGCGGATCCACGGGCAAAAGGAGCAAATTATGCTGGATATGAAAACCTTCGGGGAAAAACTGCGGAATCACCGGAAGCATCTCGGGCTGTCGCAGGAGAACGTCGCGGAGAAGATCGGCGTGTCGGCGCAGGCGGTTTCGAAATGGGAGAACGGCGAATGCCTCCCGGACTGCTTCAATCTGAAATCCCTCGGCGAAACCTACGGCGTCTCGCTCGATATTCTTCTGGAAACGGAAACGACCCGCGATGTGAATGCCGTTGCCGCGAAAATTGAGCAGCTCGCGGACGAATTTGTCTGGGCAACGGAGTCCGAGCGGGATGTGGGGCACCGTGATCTCGGCGAAAATCTTCTGACGCTGTGGAAGGGGATTTACTTCATCGAAGCCGGAAACCGCGAAATCGCACAGCGGGACAAGGAAGCGGGCAATCTGCGCATCATGAGCGACTACGGCATGAAAATCTGGGATGACGACGGCGTGGTCGCGGTGGTGAAATCCGATATCCGGGAGAAGCTGGCGAATGTCGGCGAGAGGGAACTGAACCTGATCGGGAAAATCGCATCTCCCGAGTGCATCCGTCTGATTACGTCTCTCGATACCTGCACGCCCACGCCGAAGGATGTCCTCGCCGAAAAAACCGGACTGGAGCTGCCCGTGCTGAACGAGCTTCTGCTGATGCTGCTGGAAAACAAGGTCATTGAACACGTTTTCGGCGCAAGATGGGGACGCGACGGCTACAAGATGTGCGGTCACTTCGGCATGGCGGCGTATCTCGTTCTCGCGGCGGCGTTCGTTCTCGGCAAGCCTGTGTGCTGTGTGAGTGAGTATGTGCACAACTGGGTGGATACGGAAAAAACGGAATAAACGCAAAAAAAGAAGCCTGACTCGAAAATCAGGCTTTCTTTTTATTGTTCTGCGTGCAGTTAACTTAGATAAGTTCCTTAACCTTGGATGCCTTACCGACTCTGTCACGGAGGTAGTACAGCTTAGCGCGGCGAACCTTACCCTGACGGATAACGTCAACCTTAGCTACGTGAGGTGAGTGGAGAGGGAAGGTCTTTTCAACGCCGCAGCCGTATGCAACACGGCGAACGGTGAAGGTTTCGGAGATACCGCCGCCATGCTTGGCGATTACGGTGCCTTCGAACATCTGGATTCTTTCACGGGTACCTTCTTTGATAAGGTTGTGAACGCGGATGGTGTCACCCACGTTGAAGGAAGGAACAGTTTCCTTCAGCTGCTCTTTTGCAAAAGCCTCGAGTTTGGTCATTTCAACAGACTCCATTTCAAGTATTTTTCAGGCATTCGTACGGAGCTTCGCAGAGGACTGCCTGTTTCACGCGCGTGAAGAATTTCTCCGGCGCATGCGGAAGACATTATACCACATCTTTTTCCTTTTGGCAAGAGTTTGCCTGAAAATATTCCTGCGATTTTTCCGAAAAACATGCGAATTTACAGAATCTTTACAATTAAAATTATTGTAAACTTATTGCCTTGTTTTTGTAAATCTCGCTGAAAGTGGTTGACAATCTCAAAATTCCCTTGACTTTTCGCGCTTTCTGTGATAAAATTTTATACTGATATAACTTCGCCCTCACGCGGATTTCTGTGCCGGAACCCACGTTTTTGCACGGTTTTTCCCCGATTTCCGCAGAACGGCGACATACAGGAGTGTGATAGCTCGATGGTTAAACCTCAGAGAGTTGGAAAAAACATACGAATGAGCTTCTCCAAGATCGAAGAGCCCCTGGAAATGCCCAGCCTCATCGAAGTGCAGAAGGAATCGTTCAACTGGTTCCTCGAAAAAGGACTCATGGAAGTTCTCGAGGATGTATCCCCCATTACCGACTATACCGGCAACCTGTTCATTGATTTCGTCGGCTATTCCCTGGATTCCAAGCCGAAATATCCGGTTGAAGAATGCAAGGAACGTGACGTAAACTACGCGGCTCCCCTGAAAGTAGACGTTCGTCTTACCAATAAGCTCACCGGTGAAGTGAAGCAGTCCTCCATCTTCATGGGCGATTTCCCGCTTATGACCGAGAAGGGTACCTTCGTCATCAACGGTGCGGAACGTGTCATCGTTTCCCAGATCGTACGTTCCCCCGGCATCTATTACGACAGCCAGATCGACAAGTCCGGTAAGAGACTGTTCAGCGCAACCGTGATCCCCTATCGCGGCGCATGGCTCGAGTACGAAACCGACGCAAATGACATTTTCTACGTCCGCATTGATAAAAACCGTAAGATTCCCGTAACCATCCTCATCCGCGCGCTGGGCATTCAGTCCCGCGAGGAAATCGAGGAAGTATTCGGTGCGGAAACCAAGCTCGCGGTTACCCTCGACAAGGAAACCTGCGAACAGAAGGCAATCGAAAACAAGACCTCCATCCGCGACGAAGCGCTCAAGGAAATCTACACCAAGCTCCGTCCCGGTGAACCTCCGATCGTGGAATCCGCTGAGATTCTCATGAACGGACTCTTCTTCGACCCCAAGCGTTACGATCTTTATCCCGTCGGACGTTACAAGTACGACAAGAAGCTCGCTCTCGGCGCAAGACTGGCAGGTCAGAAGCTCTCCAGACCCGTCGTAAGCCCCCTCACCGGTGAATTCCTCTATGACGCAGGTCAGGTTCTCACCGCAGCGGACGCTATGGCGATCGAGCACGCGTGCGTATGCGAAGTCTACCTTGAAATGGAAGACGGCTCCGAAGTGAAGATCTTCTCCAACGGCGCCGTATATCCCGCAGACGTTCTCGGATATGACCTCCACGACGAAGGCGTTGAAGAAAAGTGCCGTCTGGACATCCTTCAGGAGATTATCGACAACAACGGCGGCGACGAAGACGGTATCCGCGCAGAAGCAAAGCGCAGAATCGGCGAACTCTGCCCCAAGCACATCACCCGTGAGGATATCCTTTCTTCCATCAACTACCTGCTTGCTCTGTCCCATGACGTGGGCACCACCGACGACATCGACCACCTCGGCAACCGTCGTCTCCGCAGCGTAGGCGAACTTCTCCAGAACCAGCTCCGCATCGGTCTTGCTCGTATGGACAAGATCATCAAGGAGCGTATGAACATTCAGGACAATGAATCCCTCAGCCCCCAGACCCTCATTAACATCCGTCCCGTTGTTACCGCAATCCGTGAATTCTTCGGAAGCTCTCCGCTTTCCCAGTTCATGGACCAGAACAACCCGCTGGCTGAGCTGACCCACAAGAGACGTCTCTCCGCTCTCGGTCCCGGCGGTCTCTCCCGTGACAGAGCATCCTTCGAAGTCCGTGACGTTCACTATACCCACTACGGCAGAATGTGCCCGATCGAGACCCCTGAAGGTCCGAACATCGGTCTGATTTCCTACCTCGCAACCTACGCAAAAATCTCCAAGCACGGCTTTATTCAGGCTCCCTACCGCAAGGTCGTTCACGAAACCATGGAAGACGGCACCGTACGTCACCGTGTCACGAACGAAATCGAATACATGACCGCTGATA
The DNA here is from genome assembly GCA_017463075.1 of Clostridia bacterium. GTDB lineage: Bacteria > Bacillota > Clostridia > Oscillospirales > CAG-272 > UMGS1696. The sequence continues at coordinate 1,333 of JAFTPW010000130.1, read as the reverse complement.
TCGAAGACAACTACATCGTTGCACAGGCGAATGAGCCCCTCGACGATAACATGTGCTTCGCAAACAAGAAGGTCACCGCAAGAAGCCGCGCCGAAATTATTGAAATCGATCCCGCACAGGTTTCCCTCATGGACGTATCTCCCAAGATGGTTGTGTCCGTGGCTACCGCGTGCATCCCGTTCCTTGAAAACGATGACAACTCCCGTGCACTCATGGGTTCCAACATGCAGAAGCAGGCTGTTCCGCTTCTCATGACCGACTCTCCGATCGTAGGTACCGGTATGGAATACAAGGCTGCCATCGACTCCGGTGTTGTTGTGGTCTGCGAAAACAGCGGCTGGGCAGAAAGCGTTACCGCTGACGAAATCGTGGTTCACTGCGACGACGGACATAAGGATACCTACCGCCTCATCAAGTTCAAGAGATCCAACCAGGGTACCTGCGTAAACCAGCGTCCCATCATCAATCAGGGCGACCGCGTTGAAGCAGGCCAGATCATCGCAGACGGTCCTTCCACCAGCGACGGCGAAATCGCACTCGGCAAGAACGCCCTCATCGGCTTCATGACGTGGGAAGGCTACAACTACGAAGACGCCGTTCTCCTTAACGAAAGACTCGTCCGTGACGATATTTATACCTCCATCCACATCGAAGAATATTCCCACGAAGCACGCGACACCAAGCTCGGCCCGGAAGAAATTACCCGCGAAATCCCCAACGTCGGTGAAGATGCCCTCAAGGACCTCACCTCCGAAGGTATTATCAAGAAGGGTACCGAAGTCCGCGCAGGTGACATCCTCGTCGGTAAGGTTACTCCCAAGGGTGAAACCGAACTGACCGCGGAAGAAAGACTGCTCCGTGCCATCTTCGGCGAAAAGGCAAGAGAAGTCCGCGATACCTCCCTCCGTGTTCCTCACGGCGAACAGGGTATCATCTTTGACGTCAAGGTGTTCTCCAGAGAAGCCGGCGACGAGCTGCCTCCGGGAGTCAACAAGGTTGTCCGCGTCTACATCGCACAGAAGAGAAAGATCTCTGTCGGTGACAAGATGGCGGGCCGTCACGGCAACAAGGGTGTCGTATCCCGTATCCTGCCTCCCGAAGACATGCCCTTCCTTCCCGACGGTACTCCCCTTGACATCGTGCTCAACCCGCTCGGCGTACCTTCCCGAATGAACATCGGTCAGGTGCTTGAAGTTCACCTCGGCATCGCGGCGAAGAAGCTCGGCTGGAAGATCATGACTCCCGTATTCGACGGCGCAACCGAAGCGGACATCTCCGAATGCCTCAAGCTGGCAGGTCTGGACCGCGATGTGATGCCCAACGAAAACACCGC
>JAFTPW010000014.1:0-2991 GCA_017463075.1 Clostridia bacterium | reverse complement strand
CTTGTCGAGCCATGAGTAAGCATCGCGGAGCTTGTCTTCGTATTCCGCACCGCTGATTTCCCATTCATCCTCCTGACGTACCGCCGCACGGGAGCCGGATAGCGTCCGCTTTTCCGTGTAGATAAAGCGGGTCACGCCGTCCTCGGTGATTCTGCGTACGCGGCGTTCCAGTCCGGGATCCTCCGGCAGAACATTCAGATAGGTCTGAGTCATTGCCTGCACGCGTCGCTTCGGGATCGCGTCAAAATCCGGCAGGCGGATGAGGAATTTTCTCTCGATTTCGGTGCTCATAGGGTACTCCGTTGATGATTCAGAAGGATTTGTTGAAGGGATTTCCGTCGGTGAAATGTTCCACGTACGCGCGCATTTCCTCACGGGAGGTCACGTTGAACGCGCCGTCGACGAGGGAACGCTTTTCTTCCTCGGACAGCTGGGTGAACCGGTTCATGGCGGCGGGATTCTTCACCAGCTCCATTCCGAAGCCGATGGGCATGTCGTCAAAAATCGGTTCCTTGCGGATGTTTCTCGGATCGTGCATCAGACCACTCCTTTCCTCGAGCTGACTATGGTATGCCCGGAAAAGGAGCGGTTTATTTATTGAATATTGTAGCTGAAAATGCAGATTTTGTCAAGTGATATTGGGTTACTCGCAGATGAATCAAAAGCCAAACCTTGGAGAATTTTCCGTAAGGGAAATTCTCGGGAGCACGACGGATCGCCTGCGATTTCGGCTGAATGCTATTCGTAGATAAACTAAAGCCAAACCTTGGAGAATTTTCCGTAAGGGAAATTCTCGGGAGCACGACGGATCGCCTGCAATCTCGGCTGAATATTATTCGTGCTCAGCAAGCCAGATGTTCACTCGCGACTGAATAATCCGTGCGCAGTCGGAGGCGGTTTTTGTGCCGGTGAGGAAGCTTTCGATTTCCTCGTTCACAATTTTGCTGATTTCGTCCGGGATCCGGTCGGTGATGCGCTGACCCACGCCGTTTGTGAGAAATTCCATGTATTCGTCAATCATGTATTCTTCGGGGAAGATGCGCACACTCGGTTCCCGCGGCGGGGTTGACAGATACCACTCCCGTGCTTCATCGGTGTAGGGTTCAGAGGCATGGTAGCCGCCCATGACGTAGTAGAAATCATAGATTTTTGGGAGCGATTCCTTTGCCATACCGCGGCATTCCTCCATCATAATCGGCAGACCGCGCGCCATGTGGAAATGCGTATAAACATAATCGCTGCCGAGCATGAAGCGGATGAATTCCCACGCCTCGTTGCGGTTCTTGCAGTCGGAGAGAAGGGTGTAGCTTTCGCTGAATGCAAGCTGTGCGCTCTTGTCGGTGCTGTTCTCCGCGACCGGGTAGCCGATCAGGGAAAAATCCTTCGTATTGAAAATCACTTCCATGGCGAGCCAGTCGGTGAATTGGGTGATTTTGTGCGGATAGAGAACAACCTCGCCGGCAAATCGTGCGATGTGTTCGTCCTGATACAGGACACTACGTTCCTGTACGGGCTGGGATTTGAGAAGATCCAGCAGTTGAGTAAATTCCGGCGTGTCGAAATTGCAGGTTCCCGCATTCAGATCCACAAAAGCGGCGTAGGCGTTCGTGCCAAAGAGCTTTTCGACGGCGTTTTCCTGCGACAGATTCTGCATCAGCATGAGATTGCGCGGGAGTTTGGATGCAAAATCCAGCATCTCCGCATGATTCCAATCGGTAAGTCCGCCGGTGAGGGCATTGCTCGATACCACGGTTTTCACTCCAAAGTCAACCGGCAGTCCCCACACCTTTCCCGCGTCCGTGGAGTAGGAATACAGCACGCTCGGGAAAATCGCGGATTCGTTGACCTCGGGATCGGCACGGAGATAGGGCGAGAGATCGAAGAAGTCACCGTTGTCCACGACTGCCTTCACGACCGGCTGATCGTAGGTGCCGAGGATGATATCCGGACGGTAAACCCCGGTGACGACGTCCATGGCAAGGCGGGTTTCGCCGGCGTTCGGGTCGATTGCGTTGTTGAAACGGGAGTAGTCCTGCAAAACCACCATGATATTGCTGTGCGTCCGGTTGAATTCCATGACGTCGGTTTCAAAATAATAATCCGAGCTGGTGTACGCGACCTCGATGACGACGATATCCTCCAGCGGACGGTCGGGCTGTTTTTTGTAGAGCAGTGGCGTATGGGATCCTCCGCTGGAAGTCCTGCTTTTGTTGGCTGCGAGGATATTTTCCTTGTCGATCACCCCGAGAAGCGTGAATTCGTTGGGTGCGACGTTCGAACTCTGGAAATCCATCACCACGGTGGAATATGTGGGCTTGTCCTCCAGCCCGGTGAAGTTCACACCGAAGACGGCGGTTGTGTAGTCCGAGTAGTAGAAATCATACCCGGGCGCGAAAAAGAGATTGTCGATTCTCAGGCTTCCGAGCAGACGGGGCGTGCCGAGCTTCTGCGTATCCGGATCAATGGGATAGAGTCCATAGGCATCCCCTTCACCGGACGCAATCCAGACGGTACCGTCCGCGTCGACAGCCATCGCAGTCACACCTCCGGCGGGCTTGAGCGTCGTGATCGGTGTGAGATCGGGCTTCAGAATTGCAATTTCCGTTTCCGTGCTGACGTAGACGTTCCCGTTTTTGTCAAGGCACAGCTCTGTCATGTTGTAGTAGCCGTATTGGTTGGTGGAGAGCATATTGTTGAGCGAAATCAGCTCGCCCGAATTGTACGCACCGCACGCGGCAATGTATCCGACCAGTTCACCGCTCTCACGGTTCGTGGTTCTCTGGACGTAGTAAATGGTATCCTCGGTTGCGGCGATGTCATCGATGTTGTCGAGGTTGTACCGGATGACTTCCATATAATCCACAACCTCGCCCTCCGGATTGACGGTGGCAAGCAGACGTTTGTCCGGGTCGATACTGTTGAACGTGCCGTAAACGCGGACATTGCCGTCGTCATCATAAACCGGGGTGTACATGTAGTTGTAGTAGCTGT
>JAFTPW010000129.1:0-5346 GCA_017463075.1 Clostridia bacterium | reverse complement strand
TGCCTCCGATTGGGAAAATTCTATATTTAAAGTGTGTTTAAATATGCGGTTTGATTAATTGAGATACTTATCGATTGCTTTTTTGAGTGCGTCGATCATTTCTTCCATGGATTTGCCGTTCTGCTGAGCCGCCGCGCCTTCGAAGTGACCGCCGCCGCCGAGTTCTTTCATGACGAGCTCGACATTGAGCTGACCGTTGCTTCGCGCGGAGATTCTGACGGCGTCGCCGATGCGGATTGCGGCAAAGGAAGCTCTGATACCGTCCACGCCGAGCAGGTTATCCGCGGCTTTTGCGGCGATGATGCCGTCGGTGACGCTGCCTTCGCCGGAATTCATGACGGTAATGGCACAGCATCCGCGGTAGATCTCGACATTCTGACGGAATCTTGCTTCGCGCTGATAGTCATCGAAGCTCTGCTTGAAGAGGTTCTGCACCATGGACGGATCCGCGCCCCGGTCTCTGAGGTACATCGCGGCAGAGAAGGTACGGGTACCGGTATTTTTGGTGAACTGCTTGGTATCGAGGGTGATGCCGGCGAGGAGTACATTCGCTTCCGCAGGGGACAAGTCGTCCTTCGGGAGCACCTGCTCGAGCATTTCCGCCACCAGCTCGGACGCCGAGGACGCGGAAGGCTCGATGTATTCGATATCGGGTTCCCGTTCGAATTCCTTGGTTTTTCTGTGGTGGTCGATGACGGCGAGCTTTTCGGTGCGTTTTGCGAGCTCCTGCGCTTCCATATTATCGAAATTGGAAACGTCCGTGACGACGACGAGGGTACCGGTTTCCAGAAGATCGAGTGCCTGTGAGGAGTCGATGAAGATACCGAGGAAGTCCTCCTCAGGTTCGACGAGCTCGCGGCATCCGATGAGGTTTCTGTCAGCCATATTCAGCACGACATTGACGCGCGCGCCGCAGTACATGGCGATTCTTGCAAGTCCGACAGCCGAGCCGAACGCATCGAAGTCCGCGCCCCTGTGACCCATGATGAGGACATTGGACGCATTTTTCATCGCGGAGATGAGCTCATTGCAGACGACGCGGGATCTTACATTGGTACGCTTCTGGACGCTCTTGGTGATGCCGCCGAAGAATTCAATGGAGGTTTCACCCTTGACAGCCGCCTGGTCACCGCCTCGCTGGAGTGCCATATCGAGAGCGGCATGAGCGGCACGTTCCTTTTCCTCATACGAGCCGTGGAGGTTGGCAACGCCCATGGAAATGGTAAGCGGGAGGTTGGTGTCACCCGCCTTGACGGAACGGACGCGGTCGAGGATATCGAATTTGCGGATGACCATTTCGTCGAGGACTCTTGCTTCGGTGATGAAGAGGTACTTATCTCGCTCGTACTCCTTGAGGATACCGCCGTACTCATCCGCCCAGTCGCGGAGAATCTCGTCGAGCTTTGCGGCTGCGGGTCGGTACTGTTCGCTGTCGTACTGGAGCATTTCGCCGAGGTTATCGATGATGATATAGCACACGACCAGTTCATCGCCCGCCATTTTTTCGGTGAGCGCGTCGACCTCAGTTGTCTCAACGGTGGAGATGAGGGCGAAGTCGTTGTCGTCGGTTTTGATATGGTTATACTTTGCGTAGAAGGATCGTCCTTCGCAGGTGATTCTCGCGCCCTTTTCGGATCGGTCGGCACGGATTTCCTGCAAGCTGACGCCGAAGAGTTCCGCAACGGATTCGCCGTACAGCTTATTCTTATCGGAATGGAGTTGTTCGGTTGCGCTGTTATACCAGATGATGCGTTCGCTGGAGTCGCAGATGAACACGGGATTTGCCATCTTGACGACGGCGTCAAACATGATCCGTCCCATGACGGGCGCAAGGGTCTCGTTTCCGGTGCCGCCTTTGATGCGTTTCTCCAGCAGAAGCACAGCCGCCGCACATGCCGCCGCGTACAGCACCAGCACAAACACGCCGCACATGAGCGGATTGATATCACTCTGCCACACCGCCGTCATAAACAGCAGCAGACAGAACAGCCCGCTCGCGGCAATCACGATGGCAGTCTCCTTCCGCACGGTGCGCAGGTCATTATTCTGTTTTCCCGTCTTAGCCATAACTGCCTCTTTCTACATTTTTGTTAGCTTTGGTTGATTGTAAAGGGGAACGCGGCTTTTTTGTAAAAAAGCCTGGCAAAAAACTTTCGACTGACGAGGCTTAGTGCGCTGACGGAATGTCAGTGGATATGGGTTCGTCAGCTTTAAGGGGATTTTCTTGACTACGTGCAGTTTTGATTGTTGGATTTCTTTCTACGGATACAATTGCGGATTGTATTTGAGGGTGCGATGCCGAATTGTTCCGTCCAAAGCATCAGAAAATCGTTCTGGGGCTCATAGGGACCTCCGAGACCCTATTCGCCCGCGCCGTGGAGCGATTGCGGGATTTCGTTGCGAAAATCGTTCGTTGATTTTGGCTCACGCGCGCCGGGGAGTGTGTTTGGGATTGTCTGTTATCGTGTCTCTCTCTTTTTCACGGTTTACGCGGTTTTTTATCACATAATATGCTCCGCACACGGACGAGACGATTACGAATCCGTTCACGCCGAGGATGCCGAATGCGACGGCGAGGATCATGACGGCGAGGAGTTTTTCACTGGTGACGTAATAGAGCTTTTCCTCCAGTGCGTGTCTGACTCCGTCAAGTCCGATGGCGGCGCAGGGCAGGATCATGGCGCACGTGATACTGTTGAGGAGGATATACAGGAACGGATACGAATCCGCGGGTGTCATCATGGTGAGCCCGAAGGAAACGGCATACACCACGGCATAGGATGCGGGCATGGTGATTTTCCGTGAAGTTTCGATGAAAATTTCTTCGCATCCGAGGACGCGGAAGAGGGTATGCATGAGAAACTCGGTAATCCACGCGAGGGCAATCGACAGAACGACCGTATAGGACGGCACCATCATGAGAAGCTGGCGGCATCCGGTAACGAGGTCGGTTGCGGGAACTGTCTGACCGGCATTGAGGTACACTTCCGCCATCGCTTCGGGCAGAGTGACCATATACCAGTCGAAAAATTCAGCGAAACTGCCGAAATAGAGGCTCACATACGCGGCAGCGGTCAATGCGGTACAGATTCCGGCGGCGGATGCGAGTGCAGTCATGCGTCTGAACCGGGTTTCCTTTGAGATGAGGGAGGTTGCATACACATACGCGCAGAACAGGAGGGAGAGCGACATTGTCACTGCCGGGAACAGTCTGACGTCCGCCCAGAGCATGACGGCAAAGCAGATCGGCGTGACGAGGAGGGATGCGACCTTCCGCCACAGGAGGATAACGGACGCGTACATACAGGCGATCACGGGCAGGAACATCACAGCCGCCGCGATGCCGATGTAATCCGGTGCGGTGAGGAGTCTGCCGTAGGGCTGTGCAGGAGTTGCGAGTTTGCCCGCCGCCATGGAAAAGAGGATGCATCCGAGCATCATGAGCACGGTCAGCGGCAGGGACATTTCCGGCAGTTCGTCGTGTCTCTGCATAACGGAAAAGAGCTTTTGTCTCAGGTTCCTGATCCCGATCATGGTACGCCTCCCTTCGGTTGTTTTGATTTTCTGTTTATTCTATCTCGTCGCGGGTGATTTTCACGATTTTCGATGCTCGCAGGCAGTACGGCGTTCCGGCGCTGTGATAGTAGGACACCAGATACCCGTCCTGTGTTCCGATCATGGATGGGTAGCAGTAGCTCTCGGACGTATCGTCTTCCAGGAGGTACACGTTTTTCCCGAATTCCCGCAGGCCGCCGCTGACGAAGCTGACGCCGCGTCTGTTCAGGGAGTTTCCGTCGTCGCGGGACACTGCCATCACGATCGGCGTACGTTTCGGGCTGTTCCACGCTTCGGTATCGGTGCGGAGACAGTTGTACGGCACGGGATTGAACACAGCTGCTGTGATGTCTCCCATCCGCTTGACGCGCATCGGAGAATCCGGGGAGGTAAACCGCAGATTCGGCTCCGGGGACAGCCATGTTTTGCCGCCGTCATCGGACAGGGTATCATACTGGTGCCCCATTCCCGTCCGCATCCACATCCAGAGCGTGCCGTTTTCGTGCTCGTAGATTCCGGGTTCGGCGAAATTGCCGGTCGTGGAGGCATACGGGGACTTCACCCGTCCGGGCAGTATATCCCACGTCACGCCGTCATCGTCGGAGTACAGCACGATCATTTCGTTGGTATGGTTGATTTTCAGCGTGCATTTTCCGCAGAAATCGTAGCGTTCGCCGTGGTAGGACATGGGCCAGAGCAGTCTCCCGGACGCGGTCACGACAGCACCGTCATTGATGCCGCAGTAGTACCCGTCGGGAATGGCGCATCTGCACTCGTCCGACCATGTCACGCCGCCGTCATCGGATTTTCGGAAGCACGGCATACAGGTGATCCCCATGTCGGGCATGATCTGCTTGCGGAGGTAAAAGAGTCCGGTGCCGCCGTTTTTTAAGCTGACCAAGGCGGGCGACATGATATTCTGCGCGTCCCCGTCCTTCTCGATCATGATCCGCGGTGACGACCATGTTTCTCCTTCGTCATCGGACACACAGCAGCAGATCCGCGCGGTTCCGTGGTCTTCGCCGCAGGTGCTGTAATACTCCGTGTAGGCATAGAGGATTCTGCCGTCATCCAGCCGCGCGAAGGTGCTTTCTCCGTTCCGGGGATTGTTCTCCGATGTGCCGAGGAACAGCACTTCATGTCCGATTTTCTTCATACCGTCGCACCCCATACTTCTCCCATTGTATTTCATATTATTATATCACAATTGCAGGAATTAGTCTACGCTTTGCGGAAGAAATTCTGTAAATTTTCGTATCTACACCGGGAATTGAACGCAGGTTTCCGGAACAGATGCAAAATTTCACAAACGATACTTGCAAAAACCGCCGCCGTATGTTAAACTATAAGAAAAAACGCAATCAAGAAAGGAATCCCCATGGGCATCATCACTTACGACAACAAAAACTTCCTCATGGACGGCGAGCCCTACACCATCGTTTCCGGCGCGATGCATTACTTCCGCATTCCCCGTGAATACTGGACCGACCGTCTCACCAAGCTGAAGGAATGCGGCTTCAACACCGTGGAAACCTACACCTGCTGGAACCTCCACGAACCCCAGGAAGGTGAATTCAACTTCTCCGGCATGCTCGATCTCGCGGCTTACATCGACGAAGCGGCTAAGCTCGGTCTGAACGTCATCCTCCGTCCCGGTCCGTACATCTGCGCGGAATGGGAATTCGGCGGTCTGCCGGCATGGCTTCTCAAGTACGAAAATATCGCCATCCGCTGCATGGATCCCGAATACATCGCAAAGGTTCGCCGCTACTACCACGCCCTCTTCGATCA
>JAFTPW010000128.1:0-3894 GCA_017463075.1 Clostridia bacterium | reverse complement strand
CTCGGACGCGAAGAAGACGGCAAGCTCGTTATCGCCGCCTGCACCGATCACTGGGACGGTCTCAACTCCTGCTCCATCCTCGAGCCGTTCATGCTCCTCTACAACCGCACGGGAGAGGCGCGCTACCTCGAGTTCGCGGAATACATCGTCTCCTTCGGCGGAACCCTGCACAAAAACCTCTTCGAACAGGCTTACGAGGACACAACTCCTGTTCACAAATATCACACCGACAAGGCATATGAGATGATCTCCTGCTTCGAAGGTCTTGCGGAATACGCGAAGGTCACCGGAGACGAAAAATACCGTGAGGCAGTCATCCGCTTCGGAAACCGCGTGCTCCGCGAAGAAGCCACCATCATCGGCTGTCTTGGCTGCAAGTTTGAATCCTTCGACCACGCCGTCGTCGAGCAGTTCAACGAAGCACACCGGAACGAAATGCAGGAAACCTGTGTCACCGTGACGTGGATGAAGTTCCTGTGGCAGCTCTGGCGCATGACCGGCGACGTGAAATACATGGACGCCTTCGAAATTTCCATGTACAACGCCATGTCCGCATCCCTCAAACGTCACATCGATCCCGAAGAAAACGGCGGACTGCCCATCCCGGTGCACAGCTACAATCCCCTGCGTCACGATGTGCGTCCCGATACCGTGGGCGGCAGAAAGATGATCGACGACAAGTCCTACTACGGCTGCTGTGTCTGCATCTCGACCGCGGGATTTGCCCTTGAAACCCTCGCATCCGCGGCGGAATGTCACCGTTCCCTGTTCGTCAACCTCTATCGCAGCGGCACCATCACCACGGATGACATCACACTGAAAATTGATGCACACAACTACGAATCCGGCGGCGATGTTTCCTTTGAGGTGCTGAAAGTCTCCGGATCCCCTCTCAATCAGCCCACACTGTATCTGCGGATTCCCGCATGGGCAGACCGGAAAGCAACCTTCACCACAAACGGCGTCCGCGTGAAAGTGGATACCTCCCGGGAGTATTACCCCGGCTATCTCGCCGTCAGCGTCACCGAAGGCAAAACCTTCATGCTGTCCTTCTCCGATTTCTTCCATTACATCCGCCCGGAAGATGTCTCCGATGTGCCTGTGGAAAATATCCCGTATCTCGCGGTTCAGTACGGTCCCACAATCTATGCCGCCGACGATACCCTTGACACAGAACCGTCATACGATATCGACATAAACGGCTCCACCCGCAGCTGGATGGCATACTCCCATTATCCCGAAGAATCCCCCGTCCCCTGCCGCGGCATCCTCAAGCTCCCGCTGAAAAACGGCGAACAGCTGACCCTCATCGACTACCCCAGCGCAGGTCAGGAAAAGGGACACAAAGTCTCGGCGTGGATCAAAATCAGATAATCATTCATAACACAGAATGCATAATGACGGATTTTTTCCGTTGTTATGCATTTCTTTTCTGAACGCTGTATAATAATGCTGAATCCTTGCACTTTACGCCGGATTGTGTTATAATTAAATTCACAGGGAAATTTTGTAATAATCACAGGAAAGGAAACCACGTCCGTTGAAAACCATCATTTCCTACGTGCGGCCGTACTTCCGGCGGATGATGCTGGGCTTTACGGTAAAGTTCGGCGGGACCATCATGGATCTGTTCCTCCCGATGCTCCTCTCGTTCATCATCGACGACATCGTTCCCACCGGAAACCGCACGCACATCTACTTAACCGGGCTTCTCATGTTCGTCTGCTCCGTGCTTGCGATCCTCGGCAACATCATCGCAAACCGCATGGCGGCAAGAGTCGCACGGGACACCACGGAGAAGCTTCGCAACGATCTGTTCAGGCGCATCTCCTACCTCTCCGCCCGTCAGATTGACGCATTCACCGTTCCGTCGCTCGAATCCCGGCTCACGTCCGACACCTACAACATCCACCAGATGGTCGGCATGATTCAGCGGCTCGGGGTACGTGCACCCTGTCTCCTCATCGGCGGCGTCGCAATCGCATTCGCCATGGAGCCGGTGCTGACGCTCGTTCTCATCGCCACCATGCCGTTCATCGTTGCCGCAGTCTGGGGCGTATCCAAGCGCGGTATTCCTCTGTACAACGATCAGCAGGTACAGACCGACAACATGACCCGCGTCGTCCGCGAAAACGCACAGGGCATCCGCATCATCAAGGCGCTCGGCAAAGAATCCGCTGAACGCGAACGCTTCGATGACGCAAACGCAAATCTCAACCACGCCGAGAAACGCGCGGCTCTGAACATGGCACTGACAAGCCCGCTGATGAACCTGTTCCTCAACTTCGGTCTTGTCGCCGTCATCGCCGTCGGTGCATACCGCGTCAACGCAGGTCTCTCCGAAACCGGCAAAATCATCGCGTTCACTTCGTATTTCACGATCATCCTCAACGCCCTCATGAGCGTCACCCGCATGTTCATCATGTCCTCCCGCGGCATCGCATCCGCAAACCGTATCGGCGAGGTGCTGAACACGCCCTACGACATGCAGCCCGACAGCAAATACGCACTGGATCTGCCGAAGGACAAGGGCGCGAAGATTGAATTCGACCACGTTTCCTTCTCCTACGGCGGTGTCAAAAACGACGTCGAGGATATCTCCTTCACGCTTCAGCCCGGTCAGACCCTCGGCATCATCGGACCCACGGGCGCGGGCAAGACAACCCTCATCGCGCTCCTCATGCGGCAGTACGACGTGGACTCCGGCTCGGTGAAAATCGACGGACGCGACGTGCGCTCCATGAATCGGGATGAAATCTCGAAGAAATTCGGCGCGGCATTCCAGAACGACTTCCTCTTTGCCGACACCATCACGACCAACATCGACTTCGGACGCGGCCTGACGGAAGACGAAATCCGCACCGCAACCGTTCACGCGCAGGCGTCTCCGTTCATCGCCGAAAAGCCCGGCGGACTGGATTTTGAGCTGTCCATCAAGGGCGCAAATCTCTCCGGCGGACAGAAACAGCGCGTCATTCTCAGCCGTGCGCTGGCTGGAAATCCGGAGATTCTCGTTCTCGACGACTCCTCCTCCGCACTTGACTACGCCACCGACGCAAAACTCCGCATGGCAATCCGCGAGAATTACAGCGGCAGCACCACCTCCGTCATCGTGGCACAGCGAATTTCGTCCATTATGCATGCGGATCTGATCCTCGTCATGGAGGACGGCAGAGTCACAGGCGCGGGCACGCATGAGCATCTTCTCGCAACCTGCCCGCTCTACAAAGAAATCAGCGATTCACAGATGGGAGGTGCGCTCCTTGAATAGAGGTCCCAGAGTAACACGACCGGAAGACACCGTCGTTGCCAACCAGTCCAAAAAGAAACTGAAAGTCCTCCTGCGTCTCGGCAAGTACATGGCGCACTTCAAATGGGGCTATCTCACCGCCGTTCTGCTGTCCGTATGCTCCAATCTGCTCTCCCTGCTCGGTCCGAAGCTGTCCGGGGAAGCCATTGACGCCATCGGAACGAAAGCCGGCGAGGTGGATTTTGAAAAAATCGCCTTCTACTGCACCCTCATGATCGGCGCGTACATCCTCTCGAGCATCATGGCGTACACGCTTCAGGTCGTCATGATCAATCTCTCCCGCGGGATTGTGAAGAAAATGCGCGAGGACATCTTCGCAAAACTGATGCGCATGAAGGTCGGCTACTTCGACGTGAACCAGACCGGCGACATCATCTCCCGCATCTCCTACGACATCGACACCATCAACGCAACCCTCTCGACCGACCTTGTGCAGATCGCGTCCTCCCTCGTGACCGTCATCGGCTCGCTTGTGATGATGATTTCCATCTCGCCGAAGCTCTGTCTCGTCTTTGCCGTCACCGTTCCCATGTCCATCCTCGTCTCCACCAAGATGGCAAACAAGTTCCGTCCCCTGTTCCGCG
>JAFTPW010000013.1:0-10058 GCA_017463075.1 Clostridia bacterium | reverse complement strand
GAGCTTGGCCAGGCGATCTCTGAATCTGTCAATGTGAACTCTTACAAGTATTCCCTGGACTCCAATCTGGCCCAGGTCATTGCGACGATGGAGAAGCAGATCGCTTCTGCGGGTCTGGCATCCTCCTTCACCTGTGATGAAAACCATATTCAGGTCCGGTCCCATCTGACCAACAAGTCGGATATCGCCCTGACCGAGGATACCGTGAATTCCGCGCTGGAGCAATTTACAAAAACCACCGGCATCCCCATTGTCATTGTAGTGGATGATTTGGAGGATGTCTTTGGCAAGGAAATCTTTGGTAAGGAAGCTTCCGCTCTCTCCGGCGGCACCATAGTGATTGCTGTGGCGCTGATCGCACTGGCTGTCTGGCTGATCGTCCGCAGCGTCCGCAAAAAGAAGAAAAACGACGATAACGAAAACCGCACCTATACCGGCCCCGAAATCGACTGATCTCAAGAAAGAGGAATCGCTTTTATAAGCGATTCCTCTTTTTCTCCCATCCATTACGCAGGGAAGGTTCTCCAGTTTACATCAAATTCCGCATTTCGGTCACAGGTCAGTACACCATCCACAACCTTCAGCTCCGCCATCTGCACGGCGCTGCGCGGGTGATAATTCGGGTCGGGATGGGTGAAGTACACAATGAACGCGCGTCCGCCGGTGACGAATACATCCGCATGTGCGCCGCGGAAATTGTCGTCCTTGCGGGTGCCGTCCTTGTCGAGGATGTAGCCGGGCTGGCGGGTGAAATGCTCGCCGTCGTCGGAGGAATACACTGCCTGACCCTTCCATGCATCAGCGATCAGCCAGATTTTTCCTGCAAACGCGAACACGTTCGGACCTTCCTGCGGTTCATCCCCGGTTGCGATGCCGCGGTATTCCCACGTGTAGAGATCGTCGCTGTCCGCATAACAGGTCGCGGAATGCTGTCTCTCGTCCTTGTACCACATGCGCCACTTCCCGTCCGGGAGACGATAGCAGCACGGGTCAATGATTCTCGCAGAGCCGAACGACAGTCCGCCGATGTGCTTCCACGTGAACAGGTCGGGCGAGGTGTAGTGCTCAATGGTGGAGTCGCCGCCCCAGTTCAGATACACGCCGACGATGTAGGAGACGTACATGTGGTACAGTCCTTCGTCGGGGTTGTAGATGATCTCGGGAGCCCACCACGTATTGCGTCCGAATTCGAAATTCAGGTCAAGCGCACCGCGGTAGTGCCACTCTGCACCGTCAAAGGATTCCGCAACGCCGATATCGCAGCCGTAGCAGTAGGAGACGTTTTCCACCTGCTGATTGGCGCGCCGCTGGGTATAGAACATGTAGAATCTTCCGTCCGATTCCTTGCGGATCACCATCGGGTCAGCCGCGCCGTTGAAAATCGGGTCCTTATAGAGAGGAGATGGAACTTTCATGCGTACCTCCGGGTTGATTGGATGAATAGGATACCACATTATAGCACAACCGTCCGGCTTTGGCAATGCGTTCGGGGATTTTTTTATGAGAGAAAAGTGAAGAGGGATGAGAAAAGAGAAAAGAGAAAAGGGAAGAGGGAATAGTGAATAGGGAATAGGAAAGGAAAAGAGGCTGATAGACTCTGGTGCGATTTTTTCGGGAGCGGCAGCCTCTTTGGGATTTGATTGAAAAAGATTGAGAGAGATTTGACAAAGTCTCCAAAAAAGCAAAAAGACGATATCAACTGATACCGTCTTCAAGCGGATTACGGGGCTCGAACCCGCCACCTCAACCTTGGCAAGGTTGCGCTCTACCAAATGAGCTAAATCCGCGGAGTGCCTCCGGTCGGAATTGAACCAACGACACGGGAATTTTCAATCCCCTGCTCTACCAACTGAGCTACAGAGGCTTATATCCGTCGGGCTTTCGCCTCAACAGACCGACCTGAACGGGACTCGAACCCGTGACCTCTAGCGTGACAGGCTAGCGTTCTAACCAACTGAACTACCAGGCCATCTGGAAACAATAGGGCTCGAACCTATGACCCTCTGCTTGTAAGGCAGATGCTCTCCCAACTGAGCTATGCTTCCTTGCGGTGCGGTGTCGGCTTTGGGTTTTCCCTGCCGACGGATGATATTATACCACACCGGATTCTCTTTGTCAATACCTTTTTCAAACTTTTTTGAAGTTTTTTCGGATTATTTTTCTTGACCTCCGGCGCGGAGATTGCTATAATGGAATTATCAAATATATGGAGGATTTACACCGGATATGCTGAAATTTCTCGTTTTCGCGGATTTACATTACAAAAAAGGAATGTACGCGTCTCCCGTTTCGTCGGTGCATGCGATTCTTGACCGGGCGGCGGCGGAGAACGTGGATTTTGTCATCCACTGCGGCGACTTCTGCAACGACTACGCGGGCTCGCCGGAGATCACGGACGCCTATCTCGCCAACCGCCGCAATCTGCCCGTCTACGGCATTTATGGTAACCACGAGCTGGAAACTGCGGGCAACACGATGTCCGTCGTCACGCCGAAGCTGTGCAACCGCGAGGTAACATTCGCGTGGGAAGGCGCGGGCTGCTGGCACACGGACATCCGGGAATACCGCATCATCGGGCTGGACACGAACTATTCCATGACCGTCGCCGAGGCGTGGGAGCACAACCGTCCGGCAAGCTGGGGTCCGCCTGCTGAAAACTACTACGGCAACAGCCTCGGGGACGCGCAGCTCGCATGGCTGGAGAAGCTTCTGAACGATGCGGCAGAGAACGGCAAAATCTGCGTCGTCTTCTCGCATGCGGCGCTGTCGTCGAAGTGGAGTGCGTCACCGGACGGGCCGATTGTGCAGTCCCTCTTCCGCCGCGTGAACCAAAAGAAGCCGGGTACGGTCGCGCTCGCCGTCAACGGGCATCTGCACACGGATCACTTCGCCGTGGAGGATGGCGTGGCGTATTTCGATGTCAACACCGTCCACAACGGCTTCTGGAGCCCGAGGAAGGAGTTCCACTACGCGGACAGCCACACCTTTGCTTTCACCGCTTACGAAAACGGCGTGCCGGAGGAGACCTCAGATCGTCCCTTGAACACGCTGACGCAGGCGAAAAATACGTGGTTCTTCACCGATCCGCTCTCGGCGGTTGTGACCCTCGGCGAAAACAGCGGAAACATTGACGGGGCGGTGACGTCGTGGATGCACGGGATCGAACCGGACACGGAGGCGGATGGAGTGAAGCGTGAAATCACCTCCCGCGCGTGGATTGTGCGATGGTAATAAAATCCGAAAAATCAACCGAAACGGCTGCTCACGCGGTCGTTTTTGTTTTCCCGATGCATATTCACATTTCCCGCCTTGACTTCGTTTTTGCCATATGCTACAATATACCTGACAAAATCACGGAATTTTCACACATCGGGAGGTACATATGACACTTCGATACACAAAACCGGCTGAAAAATGGGTGGAGGCAATGCCTCTCGGAAACGGACGGCTCGGACTCATGGTTTACGGCGGCGCGGCACTTTCGCAGATCCGGCTCGGTGAGGAAACGCTCTGGGACGGACGCTTCGATGCGTATGCCGACAATCCCGAGTGCGCCGAACACCTTGACGAGATCCGTCAGGCGATTTTCTCCGGCAACTACAAGCTCGGCGAGGAGCTGACGCAGAAATACATGGTCTGCCGCGGAGACGGAAGCGGTTACGGACGCGGATTCGGACACGACTACGGCTCATTCCAGCACGGCGGCGACATCCTTGCCGATTTCGGTGAGGCGGAAATCACGGACTACACGCGCACGCTCGATCTTGACACCGGGCTCTGTCAGGTGAAGTACCGCAGAAACGGCGTTCCCTTTGTGCAGGAGTTCTTCACGGACTACGCGGGCGGCATTGCGTGCGTGCGGTATTCTTCCGGCGAGCCCTTCTCCGTGACCCTCTCCTATGCCCGTGACGGCGCGGACATCGTTTACACAAGCGACTCGATCACGGTACGGCAGGCATTCCCGGATTCGCAGGCGTTTGCGGTATATGCGGCTGTGTCGAGTGACGGCGGGGCTCAGGCATGCGAAAACGGTATATATATAAAGGAAGCAAAGTGTGTGGAAATCCGTCTGGATCTGCGCACAACGTACGTAAAGCCCGGCGTTGACGGTCTCCCGAAGCCGTCAAACAATCCCGATGACGCGCTCGTGAAGGCGAAACGGGCAGTTCTCACCACAGCGCAGCAGGACTTTGACGGCATGTTCTCCGCCTCTGCAAAAATCCTCTCTTCCCTGATGGGACGGGTGAAGATTGCCGTTCCCGCGGACACATCCCTCGATGCGCTCCCGACGGATGAGAGAATTCTCCGCATGGGAACCGGCGGGAGCGACACCGGACTGCTTCTGACCTACTTCGATTTCGGGCGGTATCTGCTGATTTCGTCCTCGTACAGCTGCGTGCTCCCGGCGAATTTGCAGGGCATCTGGACGGAGGACTACAGCACGATCTGGTCCGCGGACTACCACATCAACATCAACATACAGATGAACTACTGGCTGGCGGAAACGGCGAACATGCCCGAGCTGACCAAGCCCCTCCTTGACTACATCCGCTTCATCAGCGAGCACGGACGGCGCACCGCAAAGACGCAGTACAACATGAACGGCTGGACTGCACACACGATCACCAATCCGTGGGGCTTTACGGCTCCGGGTGAGGGTGCATCGTGGGGCTCCTTCATGTGCGCGGGTGCGTGGTGCTGTCAGCATATCCGGGAACGGTACAATTTCTCGGGAGATGTGAACGTTTACCGCGAAAACTACGATATTCTGAAAGGCGCGTGCGACTTCTTCCTCGATTTCCTCACCACTGACCCGCGAAACGGGTATCTTGTGACCTGCCCGTCCAACTCGCCGGAAAACCGCTTCCTCACACCGGAGGGCAATTTCGCCATCTGTGCGGGACCGTCCATGGACAACGAAATCATCCGCGATCTGTTTGAAACCACGATCGAAGCGGCTTCTCTGCTCGGCATTGACGAAGACTTTGCGGCGCTCTTACAGGAAAAAATGTCCCGTCTCGCACCGATTTCCGTCGGCAGACACGGGCAGATCATGGAATGGAGCGAGGATTTTGACGAATCCGAACCGGGTCACCGGCATATTTCGCACCTCTTCGCCCTGCATCCGGCGGCACAGATCAACCGGAACACACCCGAGCTCATGGACGCGGCGCGCGTGACGCTTGACAGACGGATTTCCGCCGGCGGAGGACATACGGGCTGGTCGAGAGCATGGGTGACGCTCTTCTTCGCGCGGCTCGGTGACGGGGACAAGTGCCTTGACAACCTGAACGCCCTGCTCGGACGGTGCACGCTCCCGAACATGTTTGACACGCATCCTCCGTTCCAGATCGACGGCAACTTCGGCGGCTCGGCTGCATTTGCGGAAATGCTTCTCCAGAGCCACGACGGTGCGATCACGCTTCTTCCCGCATGTCCCGCGGCATGGCACACCGGATCGTTCCACGGACTTGCCGCACGCGGAGGCATCACCGTCGACTGCGCATGGGAAGCCGGCAGGGTCACATCCTTCACGCTGTACGCGAAGGAAGCCAAAACCGTCCGAGTACGCGTCAACGGTGAAACAATGACTGTGAAATGTGAAATTTTGAATGAATAATCCGTCAGCGGACACACAAACAGCCCGCACCGATATCTATTATCTATTATCTATTCTTTCTTCTTTATTATCTTAGGCGCAGCCGCTTCGGGAGGTGCATACCATCAGAAAATTCTTTCCTTATTTAATATCCGTCCTGCTTCTCTGCGTGGTGTGCGGGATTCCGGCTCATGCGGAGGCGGTGTTTGTGACATCGTACGCCGTCGGCGGGTATGAGGACACGGACGCGGATGTCTTTGCGCCCCAGGCCTCCACGAGCCGCCTGTTCGATCTCGAATCGCGGGACTGGTACCTCGACGGCGATTACAGCAGACGGCGTCACCGTTCCGCAGGCGGCAGGATTCAGCTCGTCGCGCAAGTCCCGGATCCCGCACAGATGGATGAGGACGAAGTCACGGACGGCTTCACGTCGTTCATCATGGAGCTCGATGAAGCCACGGCAGGCCGGTTCGGCACACTCGCCTTCGGGATTCTCGCCGAGGACTGCGATGCGCTCGGGCTCTCGGTCGATATCTCCGTCGTCACAGAGGAGGAGGAACTGACTGCGCGCGTGCGGATCGAGCCGGATTCGTGGCACATGATCTACATGGATGCCTCGCTCCTCGAAAACCGGATCACGTCCATGACCGTCACCGTACACTACACCGACGCCATGCCCGCGGCTGTAACGCTCACGAAGCCCTATCTCTCACGGAACAGCCCTGCCGGATTTGACTACGCCGAGCGCGTTTCCGCAAACACATGGACAACCATCTCCGGCACTGCCCTGATCCGCAGCGGACGCATCAAGCCGGATGACAACGGACAGGCAATGATTACGGCTCCGCTCATCACGACGACGCGGACAGTCCCCGGTGCGGCAGCGTACTTTGAGATTCACCTCTCCGGCGTCGTTTCCGGCAACATGACGCTCGGCATCCTCTACGCAGGTGCCGCCGAGGAACAGCGTCAGACCATGAAAAAAGTCTCCCTCAACGCCTCGGACGGGGTTTACACGATCCCGGTGACGGCGGATGCGGAGATTATCTCGTACTCCCTCGCCTTTGACAACATGATCTGCGAGGACGATGCCGTGCGTGTGGAATCGCTCCGCGTGTACGGCGAAGGAAAGGCTCCCGTGACCGGCAACAGCGACATCGGTACCGTGGAGTCCCTCACCCGATCCGGCTCGCGCGTGGTCTTCTCGGGCATCCTCGAGCGTCAGGCGGCGGCTCTTTATTCCTCGCACGAGCTGCATTTCTACGCGATCCCGGGCTGGTGCGCGGACGATCTTTCCTACGCAGTCGATCTCGGCGGCATCAAGATCACCACGCGGTTCCAGCACACGGTTGATCTCTCGTCATTCGGTGCGGCGGCGGCTGCGGATACGTTCCGTTTCTTCGCCGGCATCCCGACCGAGGACGGCATCATGACGCTTTCTTCCCCGCGCTATCCCGATGCACCGCACGTCTCCGTGAGCACGGTCTCCAACATGGGTCTGTACGCGGCGGCATCGGTCGGTGTCTTTGAATCGAACGCGTCCAACGTCATGCTGGAGCTTGCGCTCGATGAGCTGGTGCAGTCCTCCGGCGGGCTTGAGGTTCCCTATACCCTGCTCGGCGCGTCGTCGGATACCGGGAAATTCTCAGCCGGCGGACTTCGCTCCCTGCATCTGAACGAGGAGCTGCTCCGCACACTGGACTCCGAAATTGACTTCTATCTCTCCGCCGGGATCCGGGTTTACCTGCGTCTGACGGCGGCGTCTCCCGTACCCGGACTCACCTTCGGCGGAACGGACTGCGAAAACTACGCCGTGCGCGCGACCGACAACGAATCCCGGCAGATGTACGCGGCGCTCATCCGCACGATCACCTCGCGCTGGGACGGCATCTCGGGTATCTCGCTCGGACGCGGCGTGAATTACGGTGCCCTTGTGGGTGACACTTCCCTTGAAAATGCCGCCGTTTATGCCTCCGACCTTGCCGAAGTCTGCCGGATCACGTACAACGCGGCGTCGGTGAGCGTTCCGGATGTGACCGTGATCGTCCCGTACGTGGAATACATGACCGACGAGGACGGTGAGGCACTGTGGATTCCCGACCGGACGCTGGCGGTGATGCTGGCGAACCACCTGGACGAAATCGGCTCGATCCCGTGGGTGCTCATGTACTGCGTGGACTCCACGGAGGATGATCTGACCTCGCCTGTGTCGCTGAGCCGGATGCTGACCGACCTTGAGCTGGACTCTCCCGCCGGTCTGATGCTGTTCTGGCAGCCGCACCCGTCGGATCTGACGCGTCAGCACCTGATCCACAACGCGCAGAGCGACGCTGAGCCGATGGACATGTCCCACTTCATTGCAAGCCGGTTCGGTGAGCTGTGTGCCGCAGGAGCGGGATTCCGTGCAAGAGCGGTGTTCCTCTCGATGGCGAATCTCCCGAACGGTGCGGGGCAGACCTTCTACGAATACCTGAAAAACGAAAGCGCGGATGACTCCGGACGGTACATCTACGACACCTCAGCCGAGGATGCATTCGAGCGGCCGGAGACTGACACGGAGTTTGTTCTGTGGGACTTCTCGGACAAGCATCACACGCTCGGCTGGATTGCGGGCGGCGGTGTTTCCTCGTGCCTGACGGATTACAGCTCCCTCTTCAGCGTGCGCGATGAGGCGGGTGTGACGGAATACGTCCGTGTGCTCCGTGCGGAAGTCGACCTGAGCGGTACGGCATCCGGTGCGGCTGGCATCACGATGTGCAACTTCGACGAACGTCTGGACTTCACCGGCATCGACGGCATGGACTTCACCGTCGCCGTGGAACAGCGCGATCCGACGTCTGTGGATCCGGAACGCAGCACCGTGACGCTCGTCTTCGTGATCGGAACGGAGGACACGCGCGCGGAATACTACGCGAAGGAAGTGCAGTGCGGCGAAATCCGCTCCTTCCACTGCGACCTGACCGGCTATGACTACCTCGACGCCATCGACTACGTGGGTGTCATGGTCTACGCGAATTTTGAAGTGAATCTCGACATCGCAGAGGTGCATGTACACTCGTCCGCGCTGTCGGAAGAAGAGGTGCTTGCCCTGCTCGGAGAAGCTGAGCCGGAAGACACCCTCGACGGTGACGCCTACCGCCTTGCGCTGATTCTGTGCGCGGTTGTGGTTGTCATGAGCGTAGCTGCCGTTGCGGCGATCACGAGACACGAAAACGAGGAAGAAATGCATTCACAGGAGCAAAAAACATGAACAGAGATCCCAATTTTGACCCGAACCGTCTGAATATGGCGGGAAAGCCGTTTACGAAATACCGTGCCGTGGAGCTTGCCGTATGCGGCATTGCCGTGATTCTGGGGCTGCTCTATCTGAACACGGACATGGTATCGCTCGGCGTTCTTCTGCCGTTCTACTGCTTCTGCTTCGCTGTGATTCCCGTGCTCCGCTGGCTCGAGGGAAAGCAGCTCGGCACAAAAGGCGCGATTCACTGGATCACCATTGCGTGCTGGGGCCTGCTTGCCGTCGCGATGCTTGCGGTGACGGTGGGGTACTTTGCTGCGCAGTGAAGAGAGAAGAAGAAGGAAGAGGGAATAGTGAATAGGGAATAAGAAAGGAAAAGAGGCTGATTCCGTCGGCGTGGGGTTCACGTACGGGGTCAGCCTCTTTTGGATTGGATTGAAAAGAAAACAGCCCGTGAGTGCGCACTCATAGGCTGTTGTTCTTTTTGAAGTGACATTGACCGGAATACAGCGGTGTAACGCTCCCGTCTGCACGGTCGTTGTCGGTTGTGTTGCGATAAGAGATGTTTTGCTGATTTACACAGGTTCATTATAGCACATATCTCCTCTGCCGTCAAGCGGTTTTCAGAGATTTTGGAGCTTTTGGTACACCATGCATAGGACGAATTTGAATACGGCGGTGCGTTACTCCCGATGCGTCAACTCCCAAAACCCCAAAGCCTATGTTATGCTATATCAGTCTTTATTAGACATTTTGATTGTGTAGTACATGATAATCAGCTGAATAGCAATTGATATCATATCCACTGCAATTGTGTAAAAATCAAACAAAACTTTAATTCCTATCTAAGTCCTCCGCGCGGTGATGTCAGTATATCACAAAATGCCGCAGAACGCAAGGATATCGGCAAAAATCTCCACAAAAAGCAAAAAGACGATATCAACTGATACCGTCTTCAAGCGGATTACGGGGCTCGAACCCGCCACCTCAACCTTGGCAAGGTTGCGCTCTACCACATGAGCTAAATCCGCGGAGTGCCTCCGGTCGGAATTGAACCAACGACACGGGAATTTTCAATCCCCTGCTCTACCAACTGAGCTACAGAGGCGTACCACCATCGGTCGGGGATCTTCCCAATGGCGACGACCTGAACGGGACTCGAACCCGTGACCTCTAGCGTGACAGGCTAGCGTTCTAACCAACTGAACTACCAGGCCATGT
>JAFTPW010000127.1:0-5212 GCA_017463075.1 Clostridia bacterium | reverse complement strand
CGTTTTCGGCTTCCTCAATGGTGGTACGTCTTTCATCGCCGTACTTCTGCTTGATTTCGAGCATTTCGTCCTTGATGATCTGACGGATTCTGCCCTCGTCCGCGAGAATTGCGCGGTATTCGCCGATTGCCTGATAGAGTTCGGCGAGTCTTGCTTCGACCTTCTGGCGTTCCATGCCGGAGAGTCTGCCGAGGGTCATCTGCACGATTGCCTGCGTCTGCTCATCGGACAGCTCGAACCGTACCTTGAGGCGTTCTCTCGCTTCGTTGGTATCGGCAGAGGAGCGGATGATGGAGATGACCTCGTCAATGTTGTCGATGGCGATTTTGTAGCCCTCGTTGATGTGAGCTTCGCGCATTGCCTTGTCGAGATCGTACTTGACGCGTCTGGTGACAACGGACTGCTGATGCGCGATGTACACGTTGAGGAGCTGGCGGAGATTGAGGATCTTCGGCTCGCCGTTCACGAGGGAAAGCATGATGACGGAGCACGTGGACTGGAGCTCGGTATATTTATAGAGCTGATTGAGGATAATATGCCCGTTTGCGTCCTTGCGGTAGTCGATAACGATGCGGATACCCTTTTTATTGTCGGTTTCATCGCGGATTTCGGTGATGCCCTCGATCTTCTTTTCGTGGAACTGGTTCGCCATCGCCTTGATGAGCTCGGACTTATTGACCATATAGGGGATTTCGCGGATGATGATCTGGTTGTGTTCTTCATCCACTTCCGCCTTTGCGCGCACCATGATGCGTCCGCGTCCGGTGGAATACGCTTCGTAGATGCCTGCGGTACCGTAGATGCCGGCGCCGGTAGGGAAGTCGGGACCCTTGATGAACTGCATGAGTTCGGAGACGCCCGCATCGGGGTGATCCATGAGGTAGATGGTGCCGTCGATGACTTCGCCGAGGTTATGGGGCGGGATATTCGTTGCCATACCGACCGCGATACCGACCGCGCCGTTGACGAGGAGGTTTGGGATTCTCGCCGGGAGAACGGAGGGTTCGCGCTTGGTATTATCGAAGTTCATGTCCCATTTGATGACATCCTTATCGATATCGCGGAGCATTTCGTTGGTGATCTTCGCCATTCTCGCTTCGGTATAACGGTAAGCCGCAGGGCCGTCGCCGTCAATGGAACCGAAGTTACCCTGACCTTCGACGAGCATATAGCGGTAGGAGAACGGCTGTGCCATACGCACCATGGTATGATACACGGCAACGTCACCGTGAGGATGGTACGAACCGAGCACGTCACCGACGGTGGTAGCGGATTTGCGGAATGCCTTATCGCTGGTCAGCCCTGCCTCGTACATTGCGTAGAGGATACGCCGCTGACCGGGCTTCATGCCGTCTCTCGCATCGGGCAGAGCGCGCGAAACGATGACGGACATGGAATATTCAATGAAGGATTTCTTGACTTCCCGCTCCATATTGATGGGGAGAATTTTCTGGTCAGGAAATTCAATGTTGTAGTCTTCTCGTTTTTTGGCCATGGTTTGGCTCCCTTAGTTTTTCTTTGGTTTTGGGGTTGTGTTTTTCGTTTGGCTTGTTGATTTATGATTTTGCCTAAAGCGTTAGGGATCTATATTGTAGAAAAGCTCCGCTTTTCAATTGGATTTTATGCACTGCGCGTGCGGCGCGAGAACCCTCCACAGCCGGGCTCTCGATTCGGCTGCCAGGAGTGCCTGGACCCAAGGCTTCACTTTCGAAGAAAGTGTGCGGGCAGGGAGTTTTTGGACAACGTGCAGCTTTTGAGTTGCGACAGCGTCCTTTAGTGCTCGGGACACTCAATTTCCGCGATAAGCTCAGCCTGCGGCGGCGAGATGAAATTGCACTTGGCACTGACAGTCGCGATAGCGTCACTGGATTTACTCCATAACCTTCAGCCTGCGGCGCAAACTATGATTCACTCACGGCGATGCACCGGGACGCCACCCTTAACAAGCCTTCCCCGTGCAATCTCTTCAAGTTTCAACTGCACAAACGCAGCCGGGGAAGGTGTCACGGTTTTTTCTCAAAAAATCGTGACGGATGAGGCGTGAACCTCTCTGCCCACGGCGCAAACTTGCTCATTCACCCGCAACGTACCTGCCTGCGACATCCTGTGCGAATGCTACGGCGTCGGCATTGGCGAGATTCTTCACATACTTCGCGTACAGGAATGCGCCGAGGAAGGTATCGCCCGCGCCTTTGAGCCGTACGACGGGACGCTTGACTGCGGGGACGAATTTACTGCCGGTTTCATCCGTGATGACTGCGCCGTCGCCTGCCATCGTGGTGATGACGGTGATTCCGGTCTTCGCGTGCACGGATTCTGCGGCTTTCATGACACCCTCGGGCGTATCGGTTTTCATCCCGGTCAGGTCTGCGAGCTCTTCATGGTTCGGCTTGATGTACATGGGATGCTTTTCCGTGTGATTCACCGCTGTATCGAGCGCTTTTCCGTCGCAGTCGATGACGCAGTGCACACCTTTTTCAGCGAGCTTTGCGCACAGCTCTGCGGGATACGTTTTCGCAACATCCGACGGACAGCTTCCGCAGATTGCCGCGACATCCCCGGGCTCAGTCATCTCCATCAGCATGGCTTCGATTTCGTTCAGTTTCTCGCCGATGGGAGTTCCGGGCGCGTTGATTTCGATGGATTCGCCGGCTTCGGGAATGAGCGAGGCATTGATGCGGGTATTTCCGTCAATCTCCACCGCGGTCACGGGCATGTTTTCCTCAGCAAGGATGGATTTGAAGAGATCACCCGTCCCGCCGCCGAGCGGAGCAAATGTGACAAGAGCAGGACATACGCCGTCCTTTTTCGCGCAGTTCAAAATGGAGCGGGAGACATTGATCCCCTTTCCGCCCGCGGTGACTGCATGGGAAGAGGTACGGTTGAGCCCGGCAGGGTTGATGGAGCCGGTATGGTATTCGATATCAAGCGCCGGGGACAGCGTTACGGTGATGAGTTTCATATTCTGTACCTGTTGTTGGTGATATAAAAATCCGGGTTGCCTTAAACGTCGAGATTTTCCGCATATTTTGCGTTTTCTTCGATGAATTCGCGTCTGGGTTCGACCTTATCGCCCATGAGGACGGAGAAAATTTCGTCGCATGCCATGGCGTCTTCGACTTCTACCTTGAGAATCGTCCGGGATCTGGGGTCCATGGTGGTTTCGGCGAGCTGGTCGGCGTTCATTTCACCAAGACCTTTGTATCGGTCGATCGTGATGGAAGGACCGCCGCCGAGTTCCGCTACGATGGCATCGCGCTGTGCTTCGTCGAAGGCGTACCGCTCAATGTTCTTGCCCTTGCGGATACGGAAGAGCGGCGGCTGCGCGAGGTAGATATGTCCGTCGTCGATGAGCTGTCTCATATGACGGAAGAAGAATGTGAGCAGGAGCACGCGGATATGGGAACCGTCAACGTCCGCGTCGGCCATGATGATGATCTTGCCGTAGCGGAGCTTGGTGATATCAAAATCCTCGCCGATGCCGCATCCGAGTGCCTGAATGATCGGGATGAGGGAGAGATTGGAGTAAACCTTGTCAAGGCGGGTCTTTTCAACGTTGAGCACCTTACCTCTGAGCGGGAGAATCGCCTGGAACTTGGAGTCACGTCCAGTCTTCGCGGAGCCGCCTGCGGAGTCACCTTCCACGAGGAAGAGCTCGGTGAGGTCAACGCGTTTTTCCTGACAGTCCGCGAGCTTGCCGGGAAGCGTCGAGCCCTTCTGGAGCACGGATTTTCTGGACTGCTCACGTGCCGTACGTGCGGCTTCTCTTGCTCTCTGCGCAACGAGGGATTTTTCCACGATCGCCTTTGCAACGGCGGGATTTTCCTCGAAGAATTCGCCGAGCTTTTCGGTTACGATACGGTCAACGATGCCGCGGACTTCAGAGTTGCCGAGCTTTGCCTTGGTCTGGGATTCAAACTGCGCGTCCGGGAGCTTGACGGAAACGACTGCGGTGAGACCTTCTCTTGCGTCCTCACCCGAGAATTTCTTATCGCTCGCCTTGAGGAAATTGTTCTTCTGCGCATAATCGTTGAGCGCGCGGGTGATTGCGGTTTTGAAGCCGGTTTCGTGGGTACCGCCGTCGATGGTGGACATATTGTTCGCGAACGTGACGATCATGTCGTTGTAGCTGTCGTTGTACTGCATCGCGACTTCGGCAGTGATATCGCCTTTTTCCGCCTTCATGTAAATGACTTCGGGGTGGATGACTTCGCAGTGCTTCGCTTTATTGAGATGCTCAACGAACTGACGGATACCGCCGTCGTACTTGAGGTCATATTCAACGTACTTGCCCTTCTTCTGCGCGTCGTCATCCTCGAATTCCACCTCGGCGGATGTAGTTTCGTCGGGTTCGGGAGCATTTTCGTCGGGGAGTTCCGCATCTGCCGCAGTTTCATCCGCAGTCACGCCGTCGTGGGCATCGCTGACCTTAGCCGCCGCCTCGAGAAGACGCTGGATATCGGGGTCATCGTGGGAGGTACGGAAGGCTTCGGCGATCATTTCGTCTTCGCTCTGGGTGAGTTTTCTCTCATCGCGGAGGATGATGCGGATGCCGGCATTGAGGAAGGCCTGTTCGCGGAGTCGGGTGAGCAGGGTGGGCAGATCGAATTCAGTGGTATCGGTGAAGATGGTCGCATCGGGCTTGAATCTGACGTAGAGGCCGTGCTTCTCGGTCGGACCTTCGCAGGTAAACGGACGCACGACGGCACCGCGCTCGAACCGCATGGTATAACGCTGACCCTCGTACGCGTTGTCAACCTCCAGCCACTCGGACAGGGCATTGACAACGGACGCGCCCACGCCATGCAGACCGCCGGAGATTTTATAACCGCTTCCGCCGAACTTACCGCCGGCATGGAGCACGGAGAAAACGACCTCGAGCGTAGGTTTTCCCGCCTGATGGTGCATCTTGGACGGAACGCCGTGACCGTTGTCGTTGACGGAGACGGATCCGTCGGGATGGAGCACCACGGTAATGCAGTCGCAGCGTCCCGCCATGGCTTCGTCGATGGAGTTATCCACGATTTCATAGACGAGGTGATGCAGACCGCGCTGGGAGGTGGTACCGATATACATACCGGGGCGCTTCCGGACCGCCTCGAGTCCTTCGAGACACTGTATTTGATTTTCGTCGTAAACTTGATGGGTGTTGTTGTACATAAAGGCTCCTTTTGTGGGGATTTGCGGGATTTTTGGTTAGGCTTACCGCCGG
>JAFTPW010000126.1:0-2997 GCA_017463075.1 Clostridia bacterium | reverse complement strand
TTGATCAGCGAGCTTTTGCCGACGTTGGAACGACCGGAAAACGCAATCTGCGGGATTCTGTCGGAGGGAATCTGCTTCGGATGCCCTGCGGAGATTTTCAGGTTTACGTTGTTTAAGTTCAGTTTCATGTCACACCTGCGTTATACGGTACCGTAGATCCGTTCGTTCTGGGGCGGAATCACCACGGTCGGGTTCTGTTCGGCTTCCGCTTCGGTTTTTGCCGGGATCACGGTGATGGTTTCGTCACTGCGCTTCACGAGGGCGTTGGTCAGAACATCGTCCAGCGTTTCGCAGGGAATGAAGGTCATCTCGGCGGAAACGGTCGGATCCAGCTCGGGAATATCGCGCATGTTGTCCTTCGGAATGAGGAGCGTGCGGATGCCCATGGTGTAAGCGGCGGTGGATTTTTCGCGCAGACCGCCGATGGCGAGCACACGACCGGTCAGGGTAATTTCACCCGTCATGGCAACATCGTGACGCACCGGAATGCCGGAGAGCGCACTGACGAGGGAGGTCGTCATGGTAACACCCGCGCTCGGGCCGTCCTTGGGAACCGCGCCTTCGGGAACGTGGATGTGAATATCCTTGGTCTTGTAGAAGTCGGCGGGAATTCCGAACTGTGCCGCATGTGCACGGATGTATGTAACCGCGATGTGTGCGGATTCCTTCATCACGTCGCCAAGCGTACCGGTCAGCTCGATCTTGCCGGTGCCGTCCACGGGAAGAACTTCAACCTTGAGCATGTCGCCGCCCACTTCCGTGTAAGCCAGACCGTTGGTAACACCCACGAGGTCGCGCTTGTCAACGACGTCGTCAATGATCTTGCGGGGACCGAGGTACTTTTCCAGCTCATCCGGGGCGATGGTGAGGTTCTTGCGTTCCTCTTCCACGATCACCTTCGCACCCTTGCGGCACAGCGCACCGATTTCCCGCTCGAGATTGCGGACGCCGGATTCCCGTGTGTAGCCTGCGATCAGCTCGCGGAGGGTGTCGTCGGAGATTTTCAGCGTACGGCGGTTGAGACCGTGGCGCTTGAGCTGCTTGGGAAGGAGATGGTTCTTCGCAATCGCCAGCTTTTCGGCGGGAGTGTACGTGTTCAGCTCGATCACTTCCATACGGTCGAGCAGGGGACGCGGTACGGTATCGAGGGTATTCGCGGTGCAGATGAACATGCACTCGGAAAGATCCACGGGAAGCTCGATGTAGTGGTCGCGGAAGGACTTGTTCTGTTCACCGTCGAGGACTTCGAGCAGTGCGGATGCCGGGTCGCCGTGAACGTCGGAGCACATCTTGTCAACTTCGTCCAGAAGCATCACCGGATTGAGGGATCCCGCCTGAATCAGACCGTTGATGATCCGTCCGGGCATGGAGCCGACGTAGGTCTTTCTGTGACCGCGGATATCGCTTTCGTCACGGATACCGCCGAGGGAAACGCGGACGTACTTGCGCTTCATCGAGCGTGCGATGGAGGAGGCAAGGGAAGTCTTACCGACACCGGGCGGGCCGACGAAGCAGATGATCTGGTTTTTCAGCTCGGGATTCAGCTGTTTGACCGCGAGGTATTCGACAATGCGTTCCTTGATCTTTTTCAGACCGTCGTGGTCGGCGTCAAGGATCCGGCGTGCGGCGTCAATGTCGACTCTGTCCTTGGTTTTCTTGTTCCACGGAATGTCGAGACAGGTTTCGAGATAGGTACGGATGACTGCCGCGTCAGGGGAACCGGGCTGTGCCTTTTCGAGACGGTAGATTTCCTTCTCGAGCTTTTCACGCACTTCGTCGTCGAGCTTGAGGGAGTCCATCTTCTTGCGGAATTTGTCGGAATCCTCGTCCATGCCGAGCTCGGTTTCGATCGCCTTGAGCTGTTCGCGGAGGTAGTAATCGCGCTGGTTTTCATCCATGGCCTGCTTGACCTTGCGCTGGATGTCGCGTTCGGTGTCGAGAAGTGCCATCTGATTTTCCATAATCAGGATCAGCTTTTCCAGACGCTTCACGGGATCGAACTGCTCGAGAATGCTCATCTTGTCAGTGTAGCGCATGAGCACATTGGACGCGATGAAGTCCGCCAGCAGTCCCGGATTTTTCAGGGACGCACAGGTAATCATGAAATCATCGGACGGATTGGGCGCATACCGGAGCAGGTTTTCCACGGTGTTGATCGCTTCGGTCATGGTGGCTTCGGTGCGGAGATCGAGCGTGGAATAATCGGCGGTGAGGGTCTTGGAAATCACATCGGCAACGAGATGACCGCCTTCGGTGCGCACGGACTGTACGGCAGCACGGCACATGCCTTCCGCGATGACACGGATGTTGCCGTTCTGGGGCTTCTGGATGGACTGCTTGATCTTCGCGACGCATCCGACGGAGTAGAGATCAGCATCCGTGGGCGCTTCGATGTTCAGTTCCTTCTGCGTCAGCAGGAAGACGTACATATCATCGGCGGAAGCGGCGCGGCAGGCACTCTTGGAAATCTCGCGCTCCAGCTCGAAATTCACGGGGATGGAAGGGAACGCCACGATGCCGCGCAGGGGAATGACGGGCAGGGTGAGCTTTTCCACCTTTTCTATATATCTGGGCATATTATTGTCCTTTCAGTTGCGGGGTATTTGCAGGGGCATACCAAAATGAGTATAATCCTATCAGCATATCACATCTTATTATATCACAAACGAAACCGAATTTCCACTGCAATATAATAATATTTGTAACTTTTTTGTCATCATGGCGTGACGTCTGTGCGATGCCGCAGATTCTTCCGCCGCATCCGGGAATATCCTGCCGAAATCCATACAAATTAATAAAATCTTATTGACTTTTGCATGTCGGATACGTTAAAATAGTAGCATGGAATTTTATGTGATCGGGAGATTTGCGGTATGCTTCGTACAATCCGGGGAATAGGAATCTTTTTGGCGGCGGTGGTGCTGATTCAGGGCATCGCGCTCCTTTTCTTCACCCCGGCGGGACTGGAGAATATCCATCCGTTCCTCGTGCGCACGC
>JAFTPW010000125.1:0-3098 GCA_017463075.1 Clostridia bacterium | reverse complement strand
CGGCTTCATGGACTACACCGGCGCATGGATCGCTCAGCCCATCTACACCGACGCCATCCCCTTTGTCAACGGTCTCGCCGCACTCAAAACCGCGGACGGACGCTGGGGCATGATCGACACCCTCGGCAACATCGTGCTCCCGTTCACGTATGACTCCGTTTCGCAGGTCTCCGGCGGTCTTGTCGCGGCTTACCGGGAGGAAAACGGCTGGACGGTCTTCCGTCTCATGCAGCCTCCGGTACAGGAAGAACCCGCGCATGAGACCGATGAGGCAGTCTCTGAAATCATCGAAGCACCTGCGGCACAGGAATAACCACGTCAAAAATTTAATTTATATAAAGAGGTAAGAATCAAAATGGCAATCTTCGGAAAGAAAGATAAAGACAACAAGAACAACGAAAAGACCCCTGAAAAAGAAACCCCCGCAGTTCCCGCAAACGAACCCGCTCCTGCTCCCGCTGCAAATCCGGCTCCCGCTGCACAGCCTGCTGCAAATCCGGCAGAAGCACCCGCGGCTCCCAGGTACCAGACACCCGAAGGATTTGACTTCAACCGCTACTTCCTCGCGGAACGCCGTGTCATGCTCGAAAACGTCAGCTACGAAATCCAGCGTCTCACCAACGTGCAGGGTCAGTTCAAGCTGGGCGTGAAGGATACCATCGTGGCTCAGGTCATGGGTCAGGCAGGTGTGAAGGCGACCTACAACCGCACCCTGCGCTTTGATCCCGAAGGCCCGTTCACGCTGTCCGTTTCCTTCGGCGTCATGCTCGTCTTCAATCCCGGTACGCGTGATGAAATCGACTGGAAGACCATTGATGTAGCGGAAGAATTCAAGAAGAACTGCCCGCAGCTCATTCAGCAGATGGCGGCAAAGGCGACCCTCCTCGTTGCGGAAATCACCAACGCAAACGGCAATCCCATCATTCCTGTCAGATAATCATACTGTAATATTGACGCAGAACAGTTTACCGAAAGTTACGAGAATATATGGCAAAGAAGAAAGAAACCAAAACTCCCGCATACAACAACCAATCCATCACGTCGCTCAAGGGCGCTGACCGTGTCAGAAAACGTCCCGCTGTTATTTTCGGCTCCGACGGTCTGGAGGGATGCGAGCATTCCGTGTTCGAAATTCTCTCCAATGCCGTGGACGAGGCGCGCGAAGGTTTCGGTTCCGTCATCAACATCACGGCGTACAACGATCACTCCATTGAAGTGGAGGACTTCGGACGCGGCGTACCGTTGGGATGGAACGAGGGCGAGCAGAGATGGAACTGGGAACTGGTCTACTCCGAGCTGTACGCGGGCGGCAAGTACGACAACAACTCCGAGGATTCGGCGTATGAATTTTCGCTCGGTCTGAACGGTCTCGGTGCATGCGCGACACAGTATTCCAGTGAATTCTTTCATGTAAAATCCTACGACGGCAATAATCTCTCCGAAATCTCCTTCGAAAAAGGCGAGGCGGTCACGGAACTGAACGTCCGCGCGCTCGAGAAGAAGGAACGCCGCACCGGTACCGTCATCCACTGGCGTCCTGACTTGCAGGTGTTCACGGATATCGACATCCCGAAGGAATACTTCACCGACATGCTCAAGCGGCAGGCGGTCGTCAACCCCGGGATCCGGTTCGTGTTCAGGTGGCAGAATCCCGACAACGGCTTCGAGGACGCGGAATTCTTCTACGAAAACGGCATCTCCGACTACATTGCCGAAATGGCGGGCGAGACTGCGGAAACCAAAATCGCGCAGTTCCATCTTGACACCAAGGGCCGCGACCGTGAGGACATGAAGGACTACAAGCTCACGGCGGACGTGGCGTTCACGGTGTCCAAGACGATTCATGTCATCGAGCATTACCACAACTCCAGCTGGCTCGAGCACGGCGGATCTCCCGACAAGGCGGTGCGTCTCGCGTTCACGTCGGCGGTGGACAAGCGGCTCAAGGCGACCGGGAAGTACAACAAGAACGAGGCAAAAATCACCTTCGCGGACATCGAGGACTGCCTTGTGCTCGTGACGAACAGCTTCTCGACCCGTCCGAGCTACGCGAACCAGACCAAGAAAGCGATCACGAACACCTTCATCGCCGAAGCCATGAACGAGTTCCTCAAGCAGCAGCTCGAGTACTTCTTCGCGGAAAATCCCGTCGATGCGGACCGGCTGTGCAATCAGGTGCTCGTCAACAAACGCTCGCGCGAACAGGCGGAATCCACGCGTCTCGACCTCAAAAAGAAGCTCGGCACCACGATGGACGTGGCACACCGGGTCGAAAAATTCGTCTCCTGCCGCTCCAAGGACCCCGAACTGCGTGAAGTCTACATCGTGGAAGGCGACTCCGCAATGACGGTTGTAAAGCTGGCGCGCGATGCAAACTTCCAGGCGATCATCCCGGTGCGCGGCAAAACGCTGAACTGTCTCAAAGCGTCCTACGACCGGATTTTCAAGAGCGATATCATTCTCGACCTCTTGCTCGTCATCGGATGCGGCGTGGAGATCAAGACCAAGCACAAGGCGGACATGGTTCCGTTCGATATCGCGAATCTGAAATGGGCGAAGATCATCATCTGTACCGACGCGGACGAGGACGGCTTCCAGATCCGCACGCTCCTTCTGACACTGTTCTACCGGCTCCTGCCCACGCTCATCAAGGAAGGCAGAATCTACATCGCGGAATCTCCGCTGTACGAAATCACGCCGGCGAAGGGTGAAACGGAGTACGCGTACAATGAATTTGAAAAAGCGGACATTACGAAACGCCTTGATGCGGCTGGGATGAAATACACCCTCCAGCGTTCGAAGGGTCTCGGTGAAAATACCGCGGAGATGATGTCGAAGACGACGATGCATCCCGCAACCCGCCGCCTGATCCGTGTCACTCCCGCCGATGCGGCTGCGACTGCGCACATGTTCGACATCATGCTCGGCGACGACCTTGAAGGACGAAAGCGGTTCATCGCGGAACACGGACATGAATACATGAAAGACGCGGACATTTAACGAGAGTGAAGAGAAATGTTAAGAAAACGCTGATTCAGCTTTAACTTAAAAAGCTTCGCTTTCATTGATTAAAAAAGTCAAAATGCAAAATAGCCAAT
>JAFTPW010000124.1:0-16426 GCA_017463075.1 Clostridia bacterium | reverse complement strand
TAACCGTAGGGCAGGGGCTTGCTCCTGCCGCTGATAAAGATACACATCCGGCGATGAACACGCGGCGCAAACGTAGATATACTCACGGCGATGCTGTGGGACGCCACCCTAAACAAGCCTTCCCCGTGCAATTGCTGAAAATTTCAACTGCACAAACGCAGCCGGGGAAGGTGGCACGATTTTTCTCAAAAATCGTGACGGATGAGGCGTGCAGGCGTGAACCTCTCAGCCGCGGCGCGATTTTCTTACTCTTCCACAAACTTCACGCCGGATTCGTCCATGGAGGCGATTCTGGCGAGGGATTCCACGCGGATGCCCTGTCCTCTGACGA
Organism: Clostridia bacterium; assembly: GCA_017463075.1. Lineage (GTDB taxonomy): Bacteria > Bacillota > Clostridia > Oscillospirales > CAG-272 > UMGS1696. The sequence continues at coordinate 16,095 of JAFTPW010000124.1, read as the reverse complement.
TGTCTCCGCCGGAATGGTAGGCTTTTTCGATCACGATGCCGGCACCGACAACCTCTGCGCCTGCGTCATGGACGAGCTTGAGGAGTGCGAGAAGGGCGCTGCCTTTTGCGAGGAAGTCGTCGATGATGAGCACGCGGTCGTCTGCGGAGAGGAATTCCTTGGACAGGCGGATGGTGTAGGTCTTTTCGTGGGTATAGCTGTACACCTCGGAGGTATAGACGTCACCGGAGATGTTGTTGGTGGGTGTTTTCTTCGCAAAAACAACGGGGACATTGAAATATGCCGCCGTCAGACAGGCGATGCCGATGCCGGATGCTTCGATGGTGAGAATCTTGGTGATGCCTTCGTCCTTATAGAGCCGGTAGAATTCTTCGCCGAGCTTGGAGATGAAGGGAACGTCGATCTGGTGATTCACGAAGCTGTCGACCTTGAGCACATTGCCCGCGCCGATTTTGCCGTCTCTGAGGATGCGATCTTCGAGCAGTTTCATATTGTTCTCCCGATGTTGGAATTTTTCAGATGAAAAAAAGACGCAGTATAAGAATTATATACATTATACCTAATAATTCGTTAATAATCAATTAACGGAGGGTATAAAATTCCCGGGGCAATAAATGTCGGATTTGGGTATATTAACAAGAAATCAGGCGGTGATGCAGATGCCTGCGCCCATGGTTCCGCGTCGGCTGTTCATGCCGCGGTGGCTGTAAAAGGTTCCGGTATCGCACATGGTACAGAGCGGGCACGTGTCGATGTTTTCGGGGAGGACTCCGGCGGCTTCAAGGATTTCGCGGTTCATCCCGGTGAGGTCGGCGTGGAATTTGCCGGGGACATGCTTCGGGGAAGGAACGATATGCCGTGCGGCGAAGTCTGCTCCGCGGATATCCGAGACGGCGGTGACGAAATCCTCGCCGACTTCGAAGCAGCAGAGTCCGATATGCGGTCCGACTGCGGCTTTTACTGTGCGGAGCCGGGCACCGAGGTCGGTCATTCTGGCAACGGCTTCGGCTGTGATTCCGCTGACGGTACCGCGCCATCCGGCATGAACGGCGGAGACAACGGGGCGTCCGTCATCGCGCAGTCCGGCAAGGAGGATCGGGACACAGTCTGCGACGCGGATGATCGGGATAACGCCGGGGGTCGCGGTCACAAATCCGTCGCAGTCCTCGCCGCTTTCCCGGCTGCATCCTTCACCGGCGTTGCTGTCGTCGATGACGCGGACTTTGGCGGAGTGAATCTGGTGAGCGGTGACGGCGCGTGTCCGGTCGAAGCGGTTTTCACTGGCGAGATGTGCGAAAATGTCGAGGTTTGCGTCTACGGTGCGGTTATCATCGCCGAGATCGCGGGTGAGATTGAGCGACGCGGTATGCGGGAGAGTGCTGACTCCGCCGTGACGCGTGGAAAAAGCGTGGCTGATCCCGGGGACGGAATCGAGCAGGGTCGAGCGGAGGATGGGAGCGGTGTGGATGAACATGAGGGAACTCCTTGTGGAGAGATAAGAGTGAAGAGCGAAAAGAGAAGAGAAAAGGCAAAAAGCCGCATCGCAGGGACACGGCTTTTCGTTGGATTTTACTTCAGTTCGATGACGGATTCGTCCCACATTTCGGGAGCTTCATAGCCGAGGAGGTTGACTACGGTTGCGGCAACGTTGGAGAGGCCGAACTGACCCTTGTCTTCCTTGACGGTGTACTTGTCAGCGTTTGCGTTGTCGTAGATGATGCAGGGAACGGGATTGAGGGTGTGGCTGGTCTTTGCCTTGAGGGAGCCGTCCTTGTTCTTCTTCACGGACTTGGTCTTCTTGTCAAATTCAGCCATTTCGTCCGCGTTGCCGTGGTCTGCGGTGATGATAGCGACGCCGCCGACCTTATCGAGGACGGGAAGGATTCTGCCGAGCTGGAGGTCAAGAGCTTCCATGGAGCAGATGGTAGCTTCGAGGGAACCGGTGTGGCCGACCATGTCACCGTTGGGGAAGTTGACACGGATGCAGTCGTACTTGCCGGATTCGAGGGCTTCGATGAGGCGGTCGGTGATTTCCGCGCACTTCATCCACGGTCTCTGCTCGAAGGGAACGATATCGGAAGGAATTTCTTCGTAGGTTTCGTATTCTTCGGAGAACTTGCCGCTTCTGTTGCCGTTCCAGAAATAGGTAACGTGGCCGTACTTCTGGGTTTCGGAGATTGCGAACTGGGAAATCTTCATGTCAGCGAGGTATTCGCCCATGGTGTTGGTGATTTCCGGAGGATTTACGAGGTAGCGGGAAGGAATGTGAAGGTCGCCGTCGTATTCGAGCATGCCTGCGTAGAGAACGCTGGGAACGCGTACACGGTCGAACTTGTCGAAATCTGCGCCGCCTTCGAATGCCTTGGAGATTTCGATCGCACGGTCGCCGCGGAAGTTGTAGAAGATGACGGAGTCGCCGTCGTTGATGGTGCCGATGGGTGCGCCGTTTTCAGCGATAACGAAGGGCGGGAGGTCCTGGTCGATTGCCTTGGTTTCTGCGCGGTAGGTTTCAACGGCTTCCCGTGCGGATGCGAACTGTCTGCCTTCACCGAGAACGTGGGTCTTCCAGCCGAGGTCAACCATTGCCCAGTTTGCTTCGTATCTGTCCATGGTGATCTGCATTCTGCCGCCGCCGGACGCGATCTTTACGGAGCAGTTTTCGTCGGAGAGCTCAGCGATGAATGCTTCGAAGGGATCGATGTATTCAAGAGCGGAGGTTTCGCCTACGTCACGGCCGTCGAGGAGGATGTGGATGCGGATGGTGGATACTCCTTCAGCCTTCGCCTGAGTCAGCATAGCTTTGAGGTGGTCGATGTGGCTGTGTACGTTGCCGTCGGAGAAGAGGCCGATGAAGTGCAGGGTGGAGTTGTTTGCCTTTACGCCGCCGATGAGGTTCTGCCAGGTTTCGGATGCGAACATCTTGCCGGATTCAATGGAAGCGGAAACGAGCTTTGCGCCCTGAGCGAATACCTGACCGGAGCCGAGTGCGTTGTGACCGACTTCGGAGTTGCCCATGTCGTCGTCGGAGGGAAGACCGACAGCGGTGCCGTGAGCCTTGAGGGAAACCATGGGGTATTCCTTCATGATGCGGTCGAGGTTGGGAGTACGCGCGAGGCTGACTGCGTTCGCTTCGGTAGCGGGAGCGAGACCTACACCGTCCATGACGATGGTGAGCACGGGACGGATGCCCGATGTGCCGTTGTGAGGAGTGAGAGTTTTCATTGGAAACTTCCTTTATATATAGTAAAATTTTTGTTGGCGATGTCAGAAAAGGGGATCATTCAATATCACACCATGCGTCATCCTGCCGGTCATCGTCCGCAAAACTGTCCGCGTTTTCGATTTCGCCGAAGATGTTGATGACCTGAAGACCGCCGGACTCTGCAAGACGCACGGTCTGGGACGTTCCGCCGCGGGAGCCGTTCCAGTACGCGATGCACACAGAGGACGAATCCACCATGTACTGGTTCCGCTTCTTCATGCAGCCGTCGAAGTAGGTGCGTTCGCTGACGTAGATCACGTCGTGGGCGCGTCCGAGGATGTCCTTGTAGGTGCGCAGATGCTCAAGACCGTTCGGGAGATTCGTCCATTTTTCGGTCTGGTTGATGCAGGGGATTGCGAGAATGAGCCGGATGCCGGGATCACTTTCCGCCATTGCGAGAACGGTTTCGGCGGCAAGGGTGTCAAATCCGAGTGCGCCTCCCGCGATGAACCGGGTGAATCCGTGGTTCCGCAGGTCGCGGACGTGGTATTCGATGGCTTCGGTGACGGCGCGGCGGTGTCGGATCGGTACGGTGCGGTGACCGGTGAAGCAGCAGGTGGTAAGTTTGTTGTTCATGGCACGGGACAGGGTCTGTTGACAAATTCGCAGCCCTGTGGTATCATTTTTACATACGATTCCACACAATCGGATGAAAGGCGGAAAATGCGATGACGGGAATATGCTGTGTGATGATGGAGAACGGGGTTTTCCGGGATTATGTGACCTCGGCACTGGAGCTTGCGGGATTTTCGTGCACCGGGATGCCGGCGGATGATGTTCCCGTGATCTGCTGTGACGAGTGGATTCCGGAGATTCCGGACGGTTCGCGCGTGCTGGTGCTGTACCGGAGAGCGAGATACACCCGGTCGCCTGCTTATGCCGCGCTGAGCGAACGCTGTGACTGCCGCGCAATCGAGCGTCCGTTCCGGCTGGATGAGCTGACGGATACCGTGCGGGAGATGACGGGGAATTGTGCAGCCTCCGTGCCCGTGCAGGATGTGCCCCGGATTGCGGAGAAGAAGAACAATGCGCTCATCCTCAGTCGTGCGGATCTGACGGCGTCGTGCGGTGCGTTTTCCGTGCGCCTGACCGAGAGGGAATTCCGCGTGCTTGACGTCCTCGCCGAAAAAGCGGGAGAAACCGTCAGCCGCGAGACCCTGCTGAACGACGCATGGGACGGCATGGAAAGCCGCGGAAACGTCGTGGATGTCTACATCGGATACCTCAGAAAAAAGCTCGCGCCGGAATTCGGCAAAGGCGTCATCCTCGCCGTCCGTGGTGCGGGATATGTCCTGTGCATGGGTGAGTGCGCAGTGGAATGGCAGTGAAATTCCCGCCCATACTCCACCGGATACTATTATACCACAAAATTATGGAAAATACATCGGTTATGATGAATATATTTTAAAGAAAATGTGCGGCACCGGCTTACGCGGAGAATGCGCCGGAGGTTTATCGCTGGATGTATGGTTGTGATTGTTCGGCGGGAGGATAATATCCTCCCCTACGGTTTTTGAGGACGTTCCGTCAACAGAGACAGAGTAAAACCAAACCGCGCCGCAGGCTGAAATTTATGGGGCAAATCCAGTGACGCATCCCCAAAGATCAGTGCCCGAACCGCCCAAACCTCGCCGCCGCAGGCTGAGTTTACCGAGGGAATCCAGTGTCACGATCGATAACGGAAGATCGCGTCCCCAAAAAGCTGCACGTTGTCAAAACTCCCTGCCCGCGCACTTTCTTCGAAAGTGAAGCCTTGGGTCCAGGCACTCCTGGCAGCCGAATCGAGAGCCCGGCTGTGGAGGGTTCTCGCGCCGCCTGCGTAGGGCATAAAATCCAATTGAAAAGCGGAGCTTTTCTACCTAAATAAACCCCAAAGCCGTCAGCAGGACATAACCCCTGTTCGCCGTACGCGCAGTACACCCCAAAACAAAACGAAAATTTTACAAATCCATGTTTACTTTTCCGCCGATATCGTATATAATATACTGTACCCCCTGTAAGGGATCCAAAAATTGATATTTTAAGAAGATACTGCGACCGGAAAGAACCCGGACTCCAACAGTGCCAAAGAGAATCACCGCCATGGCTGAAAGCGGTGTGCACTGCGTCCGATTGTGCATCCGTGAGTACCGCATCCGCGGCGCGTGACGGCGTTATCCGTCGTAAAGTGATAAATCAGAGTGGAACCGCGATCTTCGCCTCTGCCGGTCTTTTTGGGACCCGCGGGGCTTTTTTATTTTTAAACGAGGTTAATCAATGAACGATAAAATTTCTGTCCGTAAAGAAGACGAACGCTGGCATGTCCGCGTGAAACTAGAATCCGCACTCGGATGCGCCGCTTATCACCGCATCTCGGAAATCCGTGACGATATCGACGCCATCTGCGAACGTGACCCGGCTGCGGAAAGCCGTGCGGAAGTGCTCCTTTTGTACTCCGGACTGCACGCACTTCTCCTGTACCGCGTCGCACATGCTCTCCAGAACCGCGGCATGAAGCTCACCGCACGCGCCGTGTCCCAGTTCGCGAAATTCCTCACCGGCGTCGAAATCCACCCGGCGGCAACCATTGGCAAAGGGCTGTTTATTGACCATGGCTCCGGGGTCGTCATCGGTGAAACTGCCGTCATCGGCGATAACTGCACCATTTATCAGGGCGCAACCCTCGGCGGTACCGGCAAACAGACCGGGAAACGTCACCCTACCCTCGGCGATAACGTCATGGTCGGTGCGGGCGCGAAGCTCCTCGGCAACTTCACCGTCGGCTCGAATTCCAAAATCGCCGCAGGTGCCGTCGTCCTCAAGGATGTCCCCGAAAACTGCACCGCTGTCGGTATTCCCGCACACATCGTCCGCCGCGGCGGCGTGAAACCGGAAGAAAAGCCCGTCATCGACCTCGACCAGGTGCACATTCCCGACCCCGTCGAAAACGAAATCCGTGCGATTATCAGACGGATTGATGAGCTGGAGACGGTGCTCGCGGGAATGAAGAGTGCGGATTGAATGGGATGCGCGCCGCGGGTTCGTTTACGCCTCATCCGTCACGATTTTTTGAGAAAAATCGTGACACCTTCCCCGGCTGCGTTAATGAAGCCGAAATTTACAATGCCTGCACGGGGAAGGCTTGTTAAGGGTGGCGTTCCGGAGCATCGCCGGATGCGTGGTTGGGATTTTTCAGCGGTAGGGAAGAACCCTCCCCTACAAGAGTTGGGACGAAAGTTCCGTCAACAGAAACAGAGTAAACCCAAACCGCGCCGCAGGCTGAAGTTTACCGCGGAAAATGAGTGTCCCGTGCGATAAAGTGGGTTCGCTCAACAAAACAACTGCACGTTGTCAAAAACTCCCTGCCCGGGCACTTTCTTCGAAAGTGGAGCCTTGGGTCCAGGCATCACTTTCATCTCTGATGAAAGTGGCTGGTCTGCCGAATCGAGAGCCCGGCAACTAGGTTTCATCGAAGATGAATACCTCGTTCTCGCGCCCGCCGCGCAGGCGTTACAAATAAGATTCGAAAAGCGGAGCTTTTCTACCTAATCAAATCACGAACGATCCAAACCAAAACAAAAAGAAGAAAGAATAAAGAAAAAAGGAGCAATATCGTATGCTATGCCCACACTGCGGGAAGGACAACGAATCCGGTGCTCAGCGATGCAGCCAGTGCGGCCGTGAACTGACCGGCAAAAATGCCGATGCCGCACCGGAAACCAATTCTCCCATGCATGAATACCGCCCTGCGGATGTCCCGCCGGGTGTGCAGCTTACTCCGAAACGGTCGCCGCTCGGGAATTTCCTCTCCGCATGCGCGCACGCCGTGTTCTATGTCATGCTCTTCGTCGGATGCCAGTCCGTGGTCGTCAGCGGATACCTCACCGCCGTCATGGCAGGCAATCCCGCCGCGTATGCGGAAACCGACGCCATGCTCGCACTCACGGAAAAGGTCAATGAGAAAACCGTCCTCATCCTCCTCATCTCCAACCTCCTCACCATCCTCCTTGCGTGCCTCTTCATGCACATCAGACGGCGCGATCCCATGCAGGAAATGGAGCTGTGGCCCGTCAATCCCTTCCGCTTCGGGACGTTCGCCGTCTTCGGTATGGCGATGAATGTCTTCGTCTCCGTCACGCTGTCCATGATTCCCCTGCCGGAGTCCGTGATCGAGCAGTTCAATACCCAGACCGCTCCCTTGTACGGCGAAATGCATCCCCTTCTGGAAATTCTCAGCGTCGCTGTCATCGCGGGCATCACGGAAGAGCTCATTTTCCGAGGTCTCGTCATCTCCCGTCTGAGACGGGGCATGGGTATGACGGCGGCTGTCGTGATTTCGTCCGTGATCTTCGGCGCCGCACACGGTTCCCTCATCGCTGTGGCGTATGCGACCCTGCTCGGACTCCTCCTCGGCGGACTGTACGCGAGATACAATTCCGTTGTCCCCGGGATCATCTTCCACGTGTTCTTCAATATGACGTCGTACTGGCTCCCGACGGAGGGCGTTGTCCTCATCGTGCTCTATGCCGCGTCCGTGGTGCTCATCGCGCTCGGCGTATGGCGTATCTTCGTGCGGTACCCGGTGTTCAATGATATTTTCACCGACATCCGCGGGCTCATCAAGCCGGTCAACGACGAGGAAGCCGCGATTATTACGGAAATCAAACGGCACCAGAAGAACGGCAGAATCACCGCGGATGAGCTGGAAGAGCTGAATGACCGGTGGGCGGAAAACCGGAAGAACCTGCGCCGTGACCGTAAATCCGGAAAGCGGAAATAACATGTATGGAAATATCATCGGTGTAAACTGGACGGCGGTCGACCGCGAGGGATCGACCCTACGGTATTTCCGGGAAAATTGCGTATATTCTGTAGGGCTGACCCTTGCGGTCTGCCGCAGATAAATTAAAAAATACATCATCAACATACAGGAGAACCTGACAACATGAAACTCTACAATACTCTTACCCGTACCCGCGACGAATTTGTGACACATGAGCCCGGCAAGTGCAAGATGTACACCTGCGGCCCGACCGTGTACCATTTCGCTCATATCGGCAACCTGCGCTCCTACATCATGGAGGACGTACTGGAAAAATACCTCAGCTACACCGGGCTGGAAGTCACCCGCTGCATGAACATCACCGACGTCGGTCACCTTTCTTCCGATGCGGACACCGGTGAAGACAAGATGCTCAAGGGTGCAAAGCGTGAAAAGAAGACCGTTATGGAGATCGCGAAGTTCTATACCGACGCGTTCTTCGCGGACTGCGGCAAGCTGAACATCAAGATTCCCGAACTCGTTGTTCCCGCGACCTCTTACATTCCCCAGTTCATTGAAATGGTCGAAAAGCTCCTTGAAAAGGGCTACGCGTACGTCGCTGACGGAAACGTCTACTTCGATACCTCCAAGCTCGACGAATATTACGTCTTCAACAAGCACGACGCGGAAGACCTCGAAGTCGGTGTCCGTGACGGCGTTGAGGAAGACCTCGCGAAGCGCAACAAGACTGACTTCGTTCTGTGGTTCACCAAGTCCAAGTTCGAGGATCAGGAGCTGAAGTGGGATTCTCCGTGGGGCGTCGGTTATCCCGGATGGCACATCGAATGCTCCGCGATTTCCCTCAAAAACCTCGGCGAATACCTCGATATTCACTGCGGCGGCATTGACAACGCGTTCCCGCATCACACCAACGAAATCGCGCAGTCCGAGGCGTATCTCGGTCATCCGTGGTGCACGCACTGGTTCCATGTCCTGCATCTGAATACCCAGTCCGGCAAGATGTCCAAGTCCACCGGCGAGTTCCTGACCGTGTCCCTCCTCGAGGAAAAGGGCTACAACCCGCTCGTTTACCGCCTCTTCTGCCTCCAGTCCCACTACCGCAAGTCCCTTGTATTCAGCTGGGAAGGCATGGACGGCACCAGGACCGCTTACAACAAGCTCATCGCAAAGATCGCGGGTCTCAATCCCGATGCATCCGACGCCGTTGACGAAGCCGTTTTCGCATCCCTCAAGCAGAAGTTCACCGACGCCATGGACAACGACCTCAATACCGCTCTCGCTGTGACTGCGCTGTACGACGTTCTCAAGGCGAAGACGAACGACGCGACCAAGATCGCTCTGCTGAAGGATTTCGATATCGTGCTGTCCCTGAATCTGCTCGAAGAAGCCGCAAAGGTCCGTGAAGCCAACAGGAAGGCTGCTGAGGCCGCAAAGAACGCTCCCGCCGCTGCTCTCGTCATCACCTGCGGTACCGAAGGCGTTGCGGATGACATGAAGGCGAAGGTGGAAGAACTCATCAACGCACGTGCGGACGCGAAGAAGGCAAAGGATTTCGCAAAGGCTGACGCAATCCGTGACGAGCTTTCCGCGATGGGTGTCGCAATCGTTGACGTCAAGGGCGGCGTGAACTGGACTCTGGCGTAAGTTTGACGGATTTCCGCGAAGGGAGGTGTGCGGCTTGCAAAAATATCTCCGCATTCTGCCGTTTCTGGCGGTGACGGCGGCGGATTTCTGGCTGATTCCGCTGTTCATGAACGAAACGAATGTCATGCTCCTCGTGCTTTGCGTGATGCCGTTTGTGTGCTTCGTGACGTCGTATGTCTGCGGGCTGGTGTGCTCGTTTCAGCCGATGTACCTCTTCGGGGTGGAGATGCTCTTTCTGCCGACGGTGTGGGTCTACTACAACGAATCGGCGATGGTTTACATGCTCGTTTACGCAGTCATCGCGGCGCTCGGATGTGCTGTCGGCGCACTCATGAAGAAGGCGTTCGCGCAGAAAACGGATGCCGCCGAAGATGCATCACAGCCTGAGGAAACACAGGATAACGCCGCCGAAACAACAACGGACAACTGATCCGGAAAGGAATACCGATGGAAAAGATCATTACTGCGGAAAATTTCCGAAATTTCGCCTATGCGAACGACAATATCTGCACAAAGCCCATCCGCGGAATCGCGCTCGATTTCTTCGGACTCGGCGGCGCGGCAATGTACTGGGATGAAACCGATGCCGGACGCTTTTATGCACAGCACGGGATCCTCCTCATCGTGCCTTACAACAACCCGTGGGCGTGGATGAACCGTCAGGCGGTCGCTTATACGGACGAGCTCGTCGACGTCATGATGGAAAAGTATGACCTGCCCGACAGCACTCCCATCGTTTCCACCGGCGGAAGCATGGGCGGTCTCTCTGCACTCGTCTATACCGCATACGCAAAGCGGACTCCGATGGCGTGCGTCGCAAACTGCCCCGTGTGCGATCTGCCGTACCATTTCACCGAACGTCCCGATCTGCCGCGCACGCTCTACTCCGCGTTCTGGAATTACGAAGGCACCATGGACGACGCCCTCCGCGAAACTTCACCCCTGCACCTCGCACTTGCCGGCAGAATGCCCGACGTGAAATATACCCTCTTCCACTGCACAGCCGATCAGGCCGTGAACAAGGAAATGCACAGCGATAAATTCGTTGATGCAATGACCGACCGTGTCGTCACATACCACGTTGTACCGGATCGAGGACACTGCGACCTTACGCCGGACATGTGGGAGAAGTACAGAGCAGTAGTCGTCGCAGCCGTGAAGGAGTAACGCAGAATCCTCGGCAGCTGTGCGGTGTAATACATAGTTCGTTTTAGTTTCGGCGGCACCAAGGCACCGCCCTACACATACCTCCACGGCGCGCGTGAGCCCTGATAAAGAACAATTAATTAACGAGATCCCGCAATCGCTCCACGGCTGGTGTGAGCAGGGTCTCGGTGGTCTCACTCAAGTTCCTTGAGTGGGCGAACTCGCGAACAGTTTTCTGATAGTTTGGACGTAACCAATCGGAATCGCACCCTCAAGTACAATCTGCAATTGTGCCCGTAGACAAGCAAACGAACAGCTTAAGCTGTACATAGTCAAAGAAAATCCCCTTGAAACTGACGAAATCATATCCGTGTACTTACCGTAGAGAACCAAAACCTCGTCAGTCGAAAGTTTTTTGCCAGGCTTTTTTTCAAAAAAGCCGCGTCCCCCTTTTACTAAAACCAAAGGAGTACCACATCACTATGGAACAAATCTACACCATACCCGTCAATGAGGCGTTTGAGAAGGTGCAGGAGGAAGGCTTCTGTACGTGCCCGTTTTGTCTGATGTATAACCGCCTGGAGGACAATGAGCTGGATCTGATTCTGGGGGCATCCATGATGGAACCGGACGTACGGCTCAAGACGAACGAAGCCGGATTCTGCGACACGCATCTCGGACTCATGTTCGGACGCGGCAAGAGACTCCCGCTTGCGCTCATGCTGGAGAGCCACCTCGACGCCGTTGCGAAGGATATCGAGGGCAATATGGGCATGTTCATCGCGAAGACCGGCGACAATACCGCGAAGCGCCTTGATAAGCTCGACCACAGCTGCTATATCTGCGACCGCATCGAGTATAACTTCTCCCGCATGATTGAAACAGCCGCGCTTCTCTGGCAGGCGGATCAGAAGTTCCACGATAAAGTCACGAAAGCGCCGTTCTTCTGCCTCAAGCACTACGGCCTGTTCGTGAAAGCCGCTAAAGATCGTCTCTCGAAGAAGGATTTCGCGGAATTCTATAAGACCGTCGCCGAGATCGAGACGAAGTATTTCGATAAGCTCCGCGCGGATGTGTCGTGGTTCTGCAAGAAGTTCGACTATCGCTACGAGGAAGAACCGTGGGGTGACGCAAAGGATGCACCAGAGCGGGCGAGACTGTTCCTCGGCGGCGATCTGCATGTGCATGAGGATACGAAAAAGGCGAGCGACGGGCTGACCTGATATGTCAGTCTGATATTTCAGTGCACCGCGTCAGCCCCGGAGTTTCCTTGTTTGTGCAGCTTTCTCTGAATGCGTGCGGAGTGATAAACTGCAGCGGGATGGGAAGTGCGGCGTGGGAAACTCCCGGAATGCAGCTTACAGACTGTTTGCGGGGACTCGGTGCGGAACTGAAGAAGAATAAAAATACCGACAGTTTGGGATTTTTTCTCCCGGAGCTGTCGGGTTTTCGTTTATTTTGCGTACTGCTTCAGTTTTTCGATCACGGCTTCAAATTCTGCGTCGCCACGGAGGAAAGCGTAGTCCTCCTGCATCAGGCGTTCGATCAGGTCGTGCGTGCGGTTGTGGGAGTCGTGCCACCAGACACTGTCGCCTGCCATGCCCTTGAGCAGCGGTGACGTGTGCGGCGTGCCGGGGATGTAGGTGTCAAAGTGGATCGCCATGTCGGCGGCGTCACGGATGCACCGGAGGGTATTTTCACGGTCGCGGCGCTTTGCGTGGATCATCGCCATGCCGCGGTGGGACAGTTCCGCGTACTGCGCGTAGAACATGTAGTCCCCGTCCGGGATGAAGAGCTTGAGCATGTCCACGCTCATCTGCTCGATGGCGAGGCGTTCGTCGTCGGAGAAAATGGGGCTGCCGTCGTTTTCGGTGCATTCGAGGAGCTCATCCTTGAGATAGCCGATGGCGTTGATGAAGCTGCCGGTCATCTCGTCGCGGAGCACCTGAAACTGCGGCAGGCCTTTGTAGATTTTCCCGAGGAGCATCCCGGAGGTCCAGTAGGATTCAAGGGATTTCGCGAGGGCTTCCGCTTCGTCGACTCTGCCGAGACGGTTGAACCACAGGCACGAGGTGGTAACGGCGTCGTTCCGGATCGCATTGTCCGGGGATGTGCGAAGGATGTCGAGGTAGCCGAGGGCGCGTTTTTCGTTGGCTTCGCGTTCGGATTCGGGCGTCATATGGTTGTAGAGGTAGATTTCGTTCGCCCAGAAGCGCATGAGTTTATGGGAATCCGGAAACTGTCTGAGGGCGTCGTCTGCCATCCGAATGGATGTGCCGTGGTCTCCGGTGCATGCGGTTTCGTGGGCTTTTTGATACAGTTCCTCGATTTTCCGGGATTTTGCGTCGATGTCGATGCCGAGGATGACATCTGCGGAGACTTCGAAGATGCTGGACAGCGGTGCGAGCTGGGAGATATCCGGTGCGGTGCGTCCCGTTTCCCATCCGCTGACGGCCTGTGACGAGATCCCGAGCATCTCCGCAAGTCCTTCCTGCGTAATGTCGCGTTCCCGGCGGAGTTTACGTATGGTTTCGCCGATGGTCATAAGATTGTACCTCAGAAATTATATTTGAACCGGTTCATGTACACAGTATAACAGACCCGCGGGAAATCTGCAAGCAAACAGATGCACACCGCGGGTAAAGCGTGAGTTGGATTTTGCAAGGGCGGATTGGGAGGATTTTGAGGGAGGAGGGGCAGAGTTTATTTACAAAGTCGTAGATTTCAGCGAAGACGAGCATCTCAGAGTCGCTTTTTGAAAAAAGCTCCGCAAAAACTTTCGACTGACGAGGTGCAGTACGCTGACGGTATGTGAGTTGATATGATATTGTCAGTTTCAGGGGGATTTTCTTGACTATGTACAGCCGTAATTGACAGATATCTTTCTACGGGAACAATTGCAGATTGCAGCTGAGGGTGCGATGCCGATTGGTGCGTACCAAATTCTATTTAACTCGTTTATACGGCTCATAGGGACCTCCGAGACCCTATTCGCCCGCGCCGTGGAGCGATTGCGGGATTTTGTTGCTTAAATTGTTTTTGATCCGGGCTCACGCGCGCCGTGGAGGATTTTGGGATTTTTGAGTCATTATGCATTCCCTTCGCCCCATCGTTCGAAGTAAAACAGATACTGCTGACATAATCCTGCGTGGATTCCGAGCGGAGCGGGGTCAAATCCGTCGGGGAAGTGGCGGGCGAGGGATTTTTTCATCCAGACGTCGATGGGGAATGCGGTTGTTTTATGAAAGCCGAACAGGAGAACGCAGGAGGACACCTTCGGACCGACGCCATTGATCCGGCAGAGCATTTCGGTGCACCGGTCGTAGTCGTCACACTGTGCGATTTCCGCGAGGCTGACTTCACCTGAGGCGACTTTGACGGCGGCATCGCGGATATATTTTGCGCGGAATCCCGTGCGGAGTGCGTAGAGTTCATCGACGGAGGCGTTCGCGAGGGCATCGGGGGCAGGAAACAAGCCGTTCTCGCCGTATTTTTCGCAGAGTGCGGCGATGATTTTTCTGATCCGCGGGATATTGTTGTTCTGCGAGACGATGAAGGAGATGAGGGTCTCGAACGGATCCTGTCTCAGAATGCGGATGCCGGAGCCGAACTCGACTGCTTTCTGCATGGTTTGGCGGTATTCATCGTTCGGCATGGCGTCAAGGATGGCTTCGTTTGCGGCGGCGTAGTCCTCATCGAGGGTGAGGTAGGATTTCCACGTGGATTCGTACTCGGATTCGGCGGCACCGATGATGGTGAGGGTTTCACCGGACTGGGAGAAGGTGATGTGCCTGTTCATGGCGACACCGGTGACGGTATTTTCGTCTATGGCGTTGAAGCGGAAGGTCTGACCGCAGTCGAAGGTTTTTCTGACGGAAAAAAGACCGCACCGGCCGAGGGTGAGATACGGCTGACCGGATGCGGTTTTTCCTGTGTCGATGATGATCGGTACGTTTTTCATTTGGTTGCGGCGATGTGGGGCCAGTAGATGCGGAGGTAGTCGATGCCGGACCAGAGGGTCATGATCGTCATAGCCGCGGTGGTGATGTAGGAGAGGAGATGCCACTCAGTGAAGGGCTGGAAGGGGAGGATGACGGGTTCGAGGAGTACGGCGATGATGCAGATCATCTGGGTAGTCGTCTTGACCTTGCCGAGCCATGCCGCTGCGATGACGATGCCGGACTTATTGGCGCAGATCATGCGGATGGAAGTGACGGCGAACTCGCGGAAGATGACGATTGCAGCCGCCCACACGAACACGGGACGGAGATAATCGTACTTGACGAGGATGCCGAGCATGGCGGAGATGACGAGGAATTTATCGGCGAGCGGGTCCATGAATTTGCCGAAGTCGGTGATGAGGTTATACTTGCGTGCGATTTTGCCGTCGATCATGTCGGTGAGGGAGACGACTGCGAAGATGGCGGCGGTTATGATGCGCAGTGCGGTGTCGGACATAGGCAGCGGCACGCACAGCAGGAAAAGGAACACGGGAACCATGCACATGCGGAACATGGTGAGTTTGTTGGGTAGATTCATATGTTGCTCCTGTTGTTAAACTTGTAGTTTTGGCTTGTGAGATTTTGATTTCGTTGAAATCGTCAGTTTTATTTAATAAGGTAGGAATGCTTCGCATTCCGAAGGATTTTATGCCTTACGCAGGCGGCGCACAAGGACTCTCCGTTGCCGAGCCCTTGTGAATTCCGGCAACCAAGACGTTCCCTCTTGGAACTCCCGTCGCGGACGCCATACCCGTGCAGTTTTTTGATAGAGCGATCTTCCTTTATCGCAAGGGACACTGGGTTCCCACGGTAAGCTCAGCCTGCGGCGCAAACTTAGTTGTACGTACGGCGATGCTCCGGGACGTCACCCTTAGCTAGCCTTCCCCGTGCAATCATTGGAAATTTCAACTGCACAAACGCAGCCGGGGAAGGTGGCGCGATTTTTCTCAAAAATCGTGACGGATGAGGCGGGAACACTCAGTCTGCGGCATACTCTGCATTATATCTGGAAATTCAGCAATGCCTCGCCGACAAGGTCGTAATCCATGGCGTCGGTGATTTTGACGTCGATGATTTCGCCTTCAGCGATGCGGAGGTTTTTCTGCTTGACGGTGAACCAGATTTTGCCATCGATGTCTGCGGCTTCAGCGTAGCTTCTGCCGTAGTGGGATTCGGCGACGGGGTCAAAGCCTTCGCACATGACGCGGATGGTGGTGCCGACTCGGGTCTGGTTATACGCTTCACTGACGGCGAGCTGGGTCTGCATGAGGATTTCGTAT
>JAFTPW010000012.1:0-4948 GCA_017463075.1 Clostridia bacterium | reverse complement strand
CACCCAAAGATAGCTCCGGATTTTGTCACGTACCGCCTGAGCCTTGTCCGCCCACTGTTTCGACAGACCGGAGTCCGGATACAGGATTGCCGCGATTTCGGAGAGGGTCTGACGTCCGTCGCAGGAGTAGCTCATGATATCCATGGATTCGTAAGGGAGCTTTTTCTGTCCGTAGGGCGCCTCGTCACTGCCCCATGCATTCGGTCCGCTGAGGAAGCGCGTGCAGTGATCCTCGCCGGTATCCCAGAGGCACCATGTCTCAAGGCAGCCGTCGCCGTCGGAGTCGCGGGTCTTCCAGAGATAGTTGTCGAACCGTTCCAGTACGTCATAGAGCTGTGCGAGATACTCCCGGTCGCGTCCGTTCAGGTACCACAGATTCAGCGCGTGATACGGGAAGCAGTAGCCCTGGAAATGGGAGAACATCACGTCGATGATTTTTCCGTCGCGGAATCGGATCACGGAGGGAATTCTGCCGTCCTCGCGGATCAGATCCATGAAGTACTTCTGATTTGCCAGTGCGGTTTCCATGTTGTGAGTGGCAAACATCTCGCCGCCCATCGGCTGGGTTTCGAGCCAGATTCCGTTGTACCCGCCGCCTTCGATCAGAACGTGGGTGTCACCTGCGGGAATGATGTTTTGGTTTTCCACAGCGACCGCCGCGTCGTGGATTCTCTGCCATTCGGGATTGGATATATTGAATTTTACGCTTGTATGTACCATGATTTCCTCCATCAATAACTTGTCCGTGTGATGATATTGTCCTGCAGATCGCGGGAGAGACGGACGAAATAATCGCTGTAACCGCCGACACGCACGATCAGGTCGCCGTAGTTTTCCGGATGCGCCTGCGCGTCGAGAAGCTCATCCGCCGAGAGCACGTTCACGGACAACTGCTGACCGCCGCCGCTGAAATACGCCTTCGCCAGATTCACGAAGGACTGCATGCCCTTTTCCGTTGCGAACAGACGCTTGTCGAAACGGAGCTGGAACACGAATCCGCTGGTCACTTCCGTCTGATCGTAGGTCAGCGCGGATTTCACAGCCGCCGTGGGACCGTTCACATCGCGTCCGGGAACCGCACCGATGCAGTCGGCAAACAGGGGATCGCCTGCCATGTGACCGTTCGGAAGAGCAGCGCATGCACGTCCGTTGCCAGCCGCACGGTTGAAGGTACTGCATCCGCCTGCGAAAATGCCGCCGCGGTAGGTCGATTTCGTCTTGAGATACGCGAACCAGTGATCGGACAGCTCCTTCATGATCGAGTCAACATAATCGTCGTCGTTTCCGAACTTCGGAGCGGTCATAAAGAGCGTCCGCATGTCCTCGTAACCCTTGAAATTGGCTTTCAGCGCATCCACAACCTCAGCCATCGAGTATTTTTTCTCGTCAAACACAAATTTTTTGATCGCCGCGAGGGAGTCAGCGCAGTCCGGCATGCCTTCGGAGAGAATCTGACCGTCACCGTAGAGCGGCCCGCCGTTCTTGTAGTCCCGTCCCGTCTCGATGCATCCGTCCAGCAGACACGACCGGAGCGGTGAGGGCGCATACCGGGCATAGGTCATCTGCGAGGACACGGACAGGCTCATGGAAACATCGGTCACGTGATCGATCTGCCGGTACAGCGCGCGCATCAGCTCATCGAAGGTCGTGAATTTCTTCGCATTGCCCGTGTGAATGCTGACTTGACTGTTCCGCTGAACGTCAATGCCGTCGTGGAGCGCAAATTCCAGACACTTGCCGAAATTCACCTCGCCGTCCTCCAGACCCATGTGGGACTTGCCCATGATGTCGATCTGGTTGCATCCGTTCATGCAGTAGAGATGGCTGTGCACGGGCGGGATTCCCATTTTCTCAAGGGCGGGGCAGACCACCTCGTCGTTGTACAAAGCAGGCATGCCGATTCCCGTCGAGAGCACTTCCGCCGCACGGTTCCACAGGCTGTCCGGGGTGTTCCGGTGCACGCGCATGGTGATGTTCGGCGTCTGATACCGGTATTTTTCCGCCAGATCAAGAACTGCCCACGACACCTCGTTCGTGCAGTCGTTCCAGTTCTCGTCACTGCCGCTGATGCACAAATTCCACGTCCGCGTGTTGTGAAATTCCTGCCACAGCCGATCAAGATGCAGCATGGGATTTTCGTCCGCGCGCCAGTAGTCGATGAAAAACTGATCCAGCCGCCCGGGAGAGTCGATGCCGTCGAAGGTGAACACCATCCAGAACAGCAGAATCGCCGAGCGCATGTCGTACGCGGGATGCTTCGGGATCACCTCAAACGCACGCGCGATCGCGAGATATTCGGATTTTTTCGCTTCATCCGGCTCGTTTTCCGTCATGTCAAGCGCGAGCAGACGGAACCGCTCACCAAGAATATCCAGCGCGTCCATGATGATTTCGCATCCGTCGTAGAATGCACCTTCGTCGGGATTGAGCGGACGGTACTTCGCCAGCTTTTCACGGATGCCGACCGTGCCCGCGTGAAGAAGAAAATCGTAGTCGGGATTGGAATGTCCTGCCCAGCCGCCGCCCCAGCACGCTCCCGTGGATGCAAGCTCGCGCTGGTAGGAATCCTGATGCCGTCCGATCTGCATGCCGGTGGAGTATTCCTGTACGTATTCGCAGATTTCGTTCAGAAGCGCGGCGTGCTCCGGGAATTTTTCGGCATTCTCGCGGAATCTGCCGGTATTCACCCAGACGCCGCTGCCGAAGTTGTAGCCCATCCCGGACGTCGGCGTCTCGGATGAAGCATAGCAGAGGAAGGTTTCGGAAATGCGGAGGGTGCAGTGCTTTGCGGTTTCGCGGGACGCCATCGCCATGCGCACATTCAGCGGCAGCTCCCGGTTTTCATAAAAAGTAAAGCCGTACGGCTCGATTTTTCGGATATCGGTCATAAGTTCCTCCGAGGCGGATTTCCCGCAGAAGATTCATACAAATATTATAACGGATTTCGTCCGTGAAGTCAATAAAATATGGCTTTTGACGGTAAAAAATCACCGCATCCGTCAGTTGCAACCCGCAGTTGCGGAATTGACACCCTGAAACGCTTGCACAAATGCAGGATTTTTGCTATAATGTCATCATCGGAAGAAAGCATGAGTCTGAAAAAGGAGACTGACATGAGACTGAACTATAAAATTTACGACTGCCGAAAGAAAGCCGGAATGTCACAGGAGGCACTGGCGGAAAAGCTCGGTGTGTCCCGTCAGGCGATTTCGAAATGGGAGCTTGGCACGGCGGTTCCGGAGCTTGAAAATCTGCTGGCAATCTCGAAGCTGTTCGGCGTGACAACCGACTGGCTCCTGAACGATGATGAAGAAGAGCCTGCGGAAGACCCTGACATAAAGGAAGAATCAAAAGAAGAAATCACGCCCGCCGGAAAACAGAAGTTAAACGAGGAATCCGATCCTGTGGGTGATGCACTGAAATCCAGCCGGATGGCGCAGGAGTCGGATCAATGGGGCGAGGCGGATCCGAAGTTCGGCAGGACCGCGGACGGACAGACGGACTACGGCGGATTCCGCGACACGAGTTCCCCTTATGCAAACATCCCCGGCACCCTCGGGAAGTACGCGAAGAAATTCGGCTGGCTTCTCGGCGTGTACATCTCGTTCATCGGCGCGGGTCTGACTGCGTTCGGCGCGGCTGCGAAGTTCATCGTCAACAGCATGGTCAGCGGATTTACGTCTTCTGTAACCAGCATGACAAATGGAATGAACCCCTTCGGCGGCAGTCAATACGGCGGCATCGTCATTGAAGGTGCGGAAGGTATGCCGGATGAACTGCTGGACGAGATTTACAGCAGCATCGGCGGAGGGTACGTGTCTTCAGCTGATCCCGTAATTTCCTTTGCCGAGAACAATCCCGTCTCCATCCTTGCGGGCATCATGATTTTCGTCGGTGTCGTGATGATCATCGGCGGCCTCATTCTCGCGTGGTACCTGCACAGACTGGGGAAACAGAACTGAACACAAAAAGGTACGGCAATCCCAAACGGGAAAACCGTACCTTTTTGTATTTATGGAGTTATGTTCGTTTTACCGACCGGTTATACACCCTTCTTCGCGCGGTCGATGTGTTCCAGTTCGGTTTCGTTGTACTTGGTCACATGACCCGGGATGGGCATGAGCTTTTCGTGGATAACGTCGATGATGCCGTCAGCCTGCGGGAAGTAGTACTTTTCCAGCTCGAACGCGGGCGTGATCCAGTTGCGGGAACCGAATACTGCGGGCGGTGCATCGAGGTAATCGAACGCCATCTCGGTGATGTTGGACGCCATATCGCGCATCATGGAACCGCGGTCTACTGCATCGCCGACGATGACGATCTTGCCGGTCTTCTTGACGGATTCGATGACCTTTTCGTAGTTGAACGGAACGAGGGAGCGTGCGTCGATGACTTCAGCGGAAATGCCGTAGTCTGCTTCGAGCTTCTTTGCAGCTTCCAGTGCACGGTAGAGAACCGCACCGATGGTGAGAATGGTCACGTCGGAGCCTTCGCGCTTGATATCGGGATCGCCGATGTTGACTTCGTAGTAATCGGTGGGAACGCCGCCTTCGTGGAACTGTTCGCCGACGTCGTAAATTCTCTGGGATTCAAAGAAGATAACGGGGTCGGTGCCGTTGAGCGCCTGATTCATGAGCCCCTTTGCGTCGTAGGGAGTAGCAGGGAAGCATACCTTGAGACCCGGGATGTGGGAGCAGAGTGCGGTCCAGTCCTGAGAATGCTGTGCGCCGTACTTGGAGCCGACGGAAACGCGGAGAATTACGGGCATCTTGAGGATACCTGCGGACATGGACTGCCACTTGGACAGCTGGTTGAAGATTTCGTCGCCCGCACAGCCGATGAAGTCAGCATACATCAATTCCACGATACAACGACCGCCGCACATTGCATAACCAACGGCGGAGCCAACGATAGCAGATTCAGAAATGGGAGAGTTGAACAATCTGTG
>JAFTPW010000123.1:0-4885 GCA_017463075.1 Clostridia bacterium | reverse complement strand
TTACGGTTTTTGGGAAATTTCATCGCCGGATGTTTTGTTTGAACCTGCGGTCGGGGGCAAGCCTCAACCCTACGTTTTTTGCGGACGTTGTGTCAACAGAAACAGAGTAAATCCAAACCGCGCCGCAGGCTGAAATTTATGGAGCAAATCCCGTGACGCGTCCCCAAGATCAGAGCCCGAAAGAATTACATCTCGCCGCCGCAGGCTGAGTTTACCGAGGGAACTGAGTGTCCCTGACAATAAGGTATGATCGCTTAGAATCACAGCTGCATGTTGTAAATCTCCCGCCCGGCGGAGCCTTGGGTCCAGGCACTCCTGGTCGCCGAATCGAGAGCCCGGCGATAGAGGGTTCTCGCGCCGCCTGCGTAAGGCATACAATCCAATTGAAAAGCGGAGCTTTTCTACAATAAATCCCTAACGCTTTAGGAATACCCCCACCCCGCTGTAAGCGCCTCCAACATCTTCCCGCCGTACGCCAGTACATCAAAAAAATATCGCCCCGACCCGCCGGGCCAGGACGACCGGAAAACACAAAACGGCGTGCCGAAAAAACACCGCCGTTCCGTTGTTTCAATCAGTATGTCAGACCGCGGCGGCGTCTGTTGTAGTCCGAACGCGGGTTCACAATCTCGCGCCAGTCAAGGTCGCCGTGATCCAGTGCGCAGATCAGCACTTCCGCTGTCGCAATGTTCGTTGCCATGGGGACGTTATGCACGTCGCACATCCGGAGAAGATTGTATTCGATTTCGTCAAACTCGTGATTGGGCGTCGTGCTGCGGAAATACAGAAGGACGTCAATCTCATTGTAGGAGATCCGGGAAGTGATCTGCTGTGCACCGCCGTGGGATCCGGGCAGCAGCTTTTCAATCTCAAGACCGGTTGCCTCCTGCACGTACTTGCCGGTTATGCTGGTCGCGCAGATGTTGTGCTTGGATAAAATCCCGCAGTAGGCGATGCAGAACTGTGTCATAAGCTCCTTTTTGGTGTCATCAGCGATCAGTGCAATATCCATTATTCAATCGGTCCTTTCCTTTGAACTTATATATATGTGGAAATTCGTAAACAAAAATCAGAATGCCGCCCGCCGCTTTCCGCTGAGCTTTTTCATGCCGGAAAACAGGGGAACATCGTAGCCCATCAGCCGCCGGGCAATGTTCCGGTATGCCGACGTCGAGAGCGCTTTTTCGCCGGGAAGCCGTCCGTTGTCCTGTGCGCGCTGGAGCGTTCTGTCATAGGGAACCACGCCGGCACACTGGAGAGCGGATGCATCGATCATCTCAATCACGCCCGCGCGTTTTTCACGCTTCACGGCAGTAAGATCGAACGAGCAGATCACGAGCCGCATGGGGACGTTCTCCGCCTTTGACGCAAGCGAGGTCGCCGCATATTCGGCTGCACGGATGGACGTCTGGCTCTGCTCGGACGGGATGAGGATCAGATCAAACAGATCCGCAATGACGCCCGCCGACTCCACGCCTCCGCCGGTATCGCAGATGACCATGTCGAAGTCTGCGTCAAACGCATCGGTGACAACGGCACGCATCAGCTCATCCGGAGTCATATCCCGCTCAGCCGCCGCAGAAGCAAGACGCTCCGCTGTACACGCGGGAACAAGGCTGAGACCCGGGATTTTTTCAAAAGGCTGTACCGCCGGAATGTGTCCCGCGGAAATGTCGCTCACGTCGGATGCGGACAAATCCTCGGCACCGGAAAGAATGTCGAGACTGCGGCTGGTGCGGTCGAAGTCGATGAGGAGAACCTTTTTATCCTGAATGGCAAAGGCAGCGGCAAGTCCGAGAGCGGTAGTGCTTTTCCCGACGCCGCCCTTTGAGGATGCAACGAGAAGTTTTTTATATACAGGCATCGCAAAAACCTCCCGTGAAAGTCATCGGACAACAGAAAAAAATCCGTCGGCAGAAAAAAATCTGTCCGCTTAAATTATATCACCAAGATGCATAGATTGTCAAGAGAGGATTTGAAGATTTTTAGGGGATTTGTTAGGATTTACGCGGCAGCTTGCTGTGATTTTGTTTTTTCTAAAGCGTTAGGAATCTGATGTAGAAAAGCTCCGCTTTTCAATTTGGATTTAATGCCCTACGCAGGCGGCGCGAGAACGAGGTATTCATCTTCGATGAAACCTAGCAGCCGGGCTCTCGATTCGGCGACCAGCCACTTTCATCAAAGATGAAAGTGATGCCTGGACCCAAGGGGATGCGATCATACCCGTGCAGTTTTAGGGGTGAGCGATCTTCCTTCAGTGCTGCTGACACCCATTTCCCTCTGTAAGCTCAGCCTGCGGCGGCGAGATTGTGACATTTCGGGCTCTGACAGTCACGACGCGTCACTGGATTTGCCCCATAAATTTCAGCCTGCGGCGCGGTTTGGTTTTCTCTGGTTCTGTTGACGGAACGTGCACTTTTGTAGGGTTGCCCCTTGCGGGTAACCGCCGAAAAAATCCAAACCGCACCTCCGGCGTTGAACCTGCCGATGACCCCGCAGAACAAATTTTCATTAAATTACGTCCGTACAGCCTCTGCCCTATTGATTTTTCACAAAATAACTGCTATAATATTATATAGGGAAATTTTCCTCTGCTCAACTACGTATTCCATTGCCCCTACGGAGGTTTTTCATTATGGCAGTTAACGAAATGGTCAGAACCCTTGCTACTTTTGATCCCGAAATCGGCGCGGTTGTTGCCGAGGAACTTGCACGTCAGCGCGGCGGGCTCGAGCTCATCGCTTCCGAAAACGTCGTATCCGAGGCGGTTCTTCTCGCAATGGGCAGCCCGCTTACCAATAAATACGCGGAAGGCTATCCCGCAAAGCGTTACTACGGCGGATGTGCCGTCGTCGACAAGGCGGAAACCATCGCAATCGAGCGAGCAAAGAAGCTCTTCGGTGCGGATCACGTGAATGTTCAGCCCCACAGCGGCGCACAGGCGAATATGGCAGTTTACTTTGCCCTTCTGAACACCGGCGACACCGTTCTCGGCATGAGCCTTGCGTGCGGCGGACATCTCACCCACGGCAGCCCCGTGAACATGTCCGGCAAGAACTACAACTTCATCCCCTACGGCGTGGACGACAACGGCATCCTCGACTACGACGAGCTGGAACGCCTCACGAAGGAACACCATCCCAAGCTCATCGTCGCCGGCGCATCCGCATATCCCCGCGTCATTGACTTTGAAAGAATCTCCGGAATCGCTCACGAAAACGGCGCGCTGTTCATGGTTGACATGGCTCACATCGCGGGTCTGGTTGCGGCAGGTCTCCATCCCTCTCCCGTACCGTATGCGGACATCGTAACCACGACCACCCACAAGACCCTCCGCGGTCCGAGAGGCGGCATGATTCTGTGCAGGGAAGAGTTCGCGAAGGCAATTGACAAGGCGATCTTCCCCGGAACACAGGGCGGCCCGCTCATGCACGTGATTGCGGCAAAGGCAGTTTCCTTCGGCGAAGCGCTGACTCCCGGATTCAAGGCATATCAGGAGCAGATCGTGAAGAACGCCAAGGCTCTCGCCGATGGTCTCCTCGCGGAAGGCTTCAATCTCGTCTCCGGCGGCACGGACAACCATCTCATGCTCTGCGACCTCAGACCGTTTGATCTCACCGGCAAGGAATTCGAGCATCGCCTTGACGACGTTCTCATCACCGTGAACAAGAACGCCATCCCGAACGATCCCCAGTCCCCGTTCATCACCAGCGGCGTCCGCATCGGCACTCCCGCAGTGACCAGCCGCGGTCTCGTCGAAGAGGACATGAAGACCCTCGCCCACCTGATCGGTCTCGCAGCCAAGGATTTCGCAAACAGCCGCGACTATATCCGTACCGAAGTCACCAAACTCTGCGAAAAATATCCCCTGTACGTCGGCTGATACAGAATGCATAAGAAAGAATGCATGCGGAAATGCATAAAGTTGGGAAGAATAACATACAGCCCGCACCCATTTCTTCTTTCTTATTTATTCTTTCTTCTTTATTCTTTAATTACTATTTGGAGGTAACCCCATGGATAAAACAATCACCTTCTCCATCCGTGAAGAAGAACGCGACCGCGAGAGAAAAATGCTTCTCCGCGAAATTTACGATGCGCTGTGCGAAAAGGGGTATAACCCCATCAACCAGCTCGTGGGCTACATTCTCACCGAAGAACCCACCTATATCCCCAGACACAACAATGCCCGCGGCCTGATCCGGAGAATTGACCGGGAAGAGCTGATGGCAGCCATGCTCAAGGAATATCTGGGTCTGTGATGGGCATCCCGACAAGTGTCCTCACACCCCGTCTCCCGCCTGTATCGAAGATCGCCGTCGGTTCGCTGACGGTCTCGCCGATGCAGGCGAATCTGCCTGTTGACGAAGGTGCCGCCGTCCTCGCGTATGCGTTCGACTCCGGGCTCAATTTCATCGACACAGCACAGTACTACGAAAACTACCACATCATCAAAGCCGCGCTCCGGCGGTGCAAGTCTCCCGACGACGTCATGGTCTCGACGAAAACCTACGCGTGGAGCCGTGAGCTTGCCGTATCAGCCGTTGAGGAAGCACGCACCGCCCTTGACCGCGACGTGATTGATGTGTTCATGCTCCACGAACAGGAGTCCTACGACACCCTGCGCGGGCACTGGGACGCCCTCGAGTACCTGTTTGAATGCCGCGAGAAGGGCATCATCCGCGCTGTCGGGGCATCCACGCATCACTGCGCGCTCGTCAAAGGGCTGATCCGGCTGAAAAACAACGGCTTTGATCCCGACGTATGCCATCCCCTGTACAACATGGCGGGCATCGGCATCGCGGACGGGACGGAATCCGACATGGCATCCGTTCTCGCTGACGCGCACGGCATGGGCATCGGCATCTTCGCGATGAAAGCCCTC
>JAFTPW010000122.1:0-2904 GCA_017463075.1 Clostridia bacterium | reverse complement strand
GCCGTCAACGAGGTCGGGATTGTAAATGAGGAACAGCGGGATGGAGGGATAGGTTACGTCCACGGTCGCGATACAGCCGTTGGAGAAGTTTTCCTTGGAGAAGAACTGAAGCTCACCGTCGTACCATGTCAGCTTGTGACCGGCGATTGCCTGACGGTATGCGAGGGAAACGATCTGCGCGTACTTTTCGCTGATTCCGGATGCCTTTGCGACAAATTCCGCGTCGAACCTGTCCGCACGTGCCTTGACGGATTCGTATTCCTCCACAGCGAGCTTCGCGATTTCGTCAAAGGAGGCACCGTCCTTGCGCCAGTATGCCTCGATGTTCACGCCGAAATACTGGATCGACTTGATATCGTCGTAACCGATGCAGAGGAAGCCGGAGACAGAGGTGCCGGACGCTTTCTTTTCACACGCGAGAGCCGGCCATCCATCCATCGGACGGAGACGCTTGTCCTCAGCCAGAACGGATTTGTTGTTGAACAGCGGGTAGGTGGTGTTGTAACGGAATTTCGTCGCCTTGTTCAGCGCAGTAATCGCGTAGGTTTCGTGTTCCGGTGCGATCAGATGCAGGGTGCCCCATTCAATGCGGTGGTCATCCCCGGAGCGGCTCAGCATCTTTTCCTTGCCGGAGGATGCAGTGATGGAATAGGGCGTGCGTCCGTACTGGCATTCCTGCTCGGGATTGTCCACGCACATCTCGAAGCTCACGTCCATGTAAACGGTGAAGTCGTGTTCGCGGCCGTCCTTTGCAACAGCGGTGTAGGTCACGTAGGAAATCGGACGGGAGAGCAGCATCAGGTCGTCCATCAGAAGGGGCGTCATAAATTCAACCGTGAGCGTCACGGCGTCGTTTTCGAATACATACCGCGTCGTCAGCGGGAGAACCTCAACCTCAACCTGCTCGAGAGCGTCCGGTTCGGTGCAGGTGCGGGAACTGTCGGGCATCACCTTGCCCATGAAGCGGTAGTGAATGCCGTCCACGGTGAGAACCCCCGTCATAAACTGACGCTGACCGGTCCAGTGACGCGGAACATCGTCGGTCAGACGGTCGGTGAAGGACCACACGTTGAGATACGGGTCAACGGTGAGAAGCGGATACGCGGGTGCACGGAAGTTTTTCATAGCGGATATCCTTTCGCGTTTTTTCTTTCATTATAATACGGTCGCCGCCGGAAATCAAGTTCTTTCAAAATCCGCGGCAATTTGTTCACATATTTGTTACAAAATTATTTACTCACACAAACTTGACTGTCCTGTTGGGGCATGGTTTATAATAGAATTATCAAAGAATATAAACTGGAGAATGCTATGCGGATTCGTGATGTGGAACAGCTGACCGGACTGAGCCGGAAGACAATACGATTTTACGAAGCAAAGGGACTTCTGAACGTGGGACGGAGCGACAATTCCTACCGGGAGTACGACGAGGACATGGTGGAACAGCTTCGCCGGATTGCGGTACTCCGCCGTGCGGGTATTTCGCTCGGGGACATCCAGCTCTGGCAGGACAGCGTCATCACCACATCGGAAATGCTGCACAAGCGTCTGCACGAACTGCGGAGCGCGGCGGATATTGCGATGGATCAGGTCAAGCTGTGCAGTGATCTGCTGGAAAGCATGGACACACAGCGGTACCGGCTCGACGGCTTCGAGGATGAATCCGATCTGCCCGAGAGGGAACCGGTTCTGCCGTGCATCGGAATCGACATCGGAACGACAACGATCAGTGCCGTGGTGCTCGATCCTGCGGCAGGGGAGTCCGCCGGGGTTTACACGCTCCCGAACGATTCCAATCTGGAAAGCGGGAATCTCTGGGAAAAACAGCAGGATCCCGACAAAATCATCGAGCGGATTGACAGGCTCATGGAATCGCTTCTGCGGCGGTATCCGGGCGTAAAATGCATCGGCATCACCGGACAGATGCACGGGATTGTGTACGTGAACGCGGACGGATGCGCGGTGTCGCCTCTCTATACATGGCAGGACGAGCGCGCGGGACAGGGAAATCCTTCCTCATGCCGGCTGCTCTTTGAGAAAACCGGGTACACTGTCTCGCCGGGCTACGGACTTGCCACCCATTTTGACGAACAGCGGAACGGAAAAGTGCCCGCGGACGCAGTGAAAATCTGCACGATCATGGATTATGTCGTCATGCACCTCTGCGGGAACAAGTCTCCCGTGACGCACAGCTCCAATGCCGCGAGCTTCGGACTGTACCGCACGGACGAAAACCGCTTCGATACGGATGCTCTCGAAAAAGCCGGAATGGACCCGTGGATTCTGCCCGACGTCACGGATGGATGCGAAATCGTCGGAACCTTCCGGGGAATCCCCGTGGCGGCGGCAATCGGTGACAATCAGGCGAGCTTCATGGGCTCGGTGCGCAATCCGCTGGAGTCGGCTCTCGCGAATTTCGGCACGGGAAGCCAGATTTCGATGCTCGGCGGCGGTATATATTCCGATTCCGCGATTGAAATCCGCCCGTTCATGGAAGGCAGACGGCTTCTGAGCGGATCGGCTCTCTGCGGCGGACGTGCGTATGCGCTGATGGAACGCTTCTTCCGGGCGTATGTGACTGCGTGCGGCATGGCGGTGTCCGAGCAGTACGACGTGATGAATACCCTCGCGCGCCGCGGAATCGAAAGCGGACGGATCCTCGATATGCGGACAACCTTCTGCGGAACCCGGAACGATCCCACCCTGCGCGGTTCGATCTGCGGCATTTCCGAGGACAACCTGACGCCGGAAGCCATGATCGCGGGAACGCTGTACGGCATGGCGCGGGAACTGTACGGGATGTTTGAAAAAATGCCCCACGAGCATGTCCGCACACTCATCACCTCCGGCAACGCGGTACGCAAAAATCCCGCCCTGCGGATGATGCTCGAGCAGGTCTTCGGC
>JAFTPW010000121.1:0-2946 GCA_017463075.1 Clostridia bacterium | reverse complement strand
CGAAATACCCAAGACTTATAAAAAAGTTCCTTTTTTCGCTTCCTTTTTTCCTCGCTAAAGGAAAAAAGGAAGGACAATATTCTTGCAATTATAAACAGGCGTGTCGCAAATTACATTCCCAAACGTAATTGCGACACGCCCCTTTTTTCATCGTTTATTTGAATCTGGAATACATACCTGTGCTGCCGTACAGTGCTGCCGCCGGGTTATGGAGCAGTACACGGTCTTTCACGATCATCACCGTAGTCGGAGCTTCCACGTGTTTCAGAAACAGCGCGTCATGGCCGACACAGAGTCCGATCATGATGTTGATATCGGTTTTCTGTTCGTTCAGAATCTTTGCCTGCAGAACCGGATTGCACATGGATTCGTGTCCGCAGCCCCGGTTGAGCTTCGATTCTTCGGGAATGCCGATGCGTGTTTTGTCTATGGCGCCGACCTTGCATCCGACGGCGTAGTAATTGATCTTTTCCTTATCAAGCAGTTTGGTGAACAGCTTTGTTTCGGGTATCAGACCGACACAGGTCGCAATGCCGACTTTCTTTGCGCCGATCCGCTTGATGAACTCGATGGTTTCCTCCACCCGGGTCAGTCTTCCGTAGAATTCGCCTTCGATGCCGGCAGAAACACGGGCGATATTGCCCAGCAGTTCATCGTTGTCATATACATCCAGACTTTCGTTCAGCAGATCCCCATCCAGGGATTTTGTCAGGCAGAATTCCGGAAAATCTTCATCATTGTTTCTGATGCACCCGCGTTTGGCGCAGGCAGCACAGGTGAGACATTTTTTATTAGCCATTGCAGTCAACCTTCTTTCAATATGTGTCTTCCACATCGTCGAATTTCGCAAAGGAATTTTCTATCAGCGCATCGGCGTCGGTATCTGCACGGATGATGCCGATTTCCTGCAGTTCTGTCACGCTCTGCCGCAGGGCTTCATATCCTCCGCTGACCGACGGTGTGTAGTTATAGCTTTCCAGAATTGCCGCATTCAGTTCCAGTTCCCCGGTGACGTAATTCTTATCCAGATGAATCTGAGCCGCTTCGGTGGAATTTTCTTCGATCCACGCCGCCGCTTTCATAACCGCTCTGGTGTATTTGGCTGCAAGGTCAGGGTGCTTTTCCGCAAGAGAGGTGGTGACAAAGCTCAGGCAGCAGTATTCATCCTTGTATTTTTCATCTGTCGTGGTGTTGATGATGACACGGAGATCGTACTCCTTTTCTGCGATGGTAACCACAGGGTCTGAGGTGACGAATGCATCAATCGCACCGTTCTGCAGGGCGATGGGAAGATCGTTGTTGCTGTATACCACAAATTCCACTTCCATGTTGTCCGCCGTTACACCGATACCGACCTCAGCAAGGGAGCGCTTGGCAATCAGTGTGGGAGAATCCGCAAGGCTGGGTGTGCCGATTTTCTTCCCCTTCAGATCTTCCACGCTATGGATATCGGAATCCTTCGGTACAACCAGCTTGGTGCATCCGGTGTGGATTCCGGCAGTCAGCTTCATGGGCAGACCGTTTTCCAGCGGCTGGATGAACTTTCCGACCAGTCCGAAACCTGCGTCCACCTCACCGGAGCCCACCGCCTCGGTGATGACGCCGCCGACCTGGATCGCTTCAAACTGCAGACCTTCTTCGGCAAAATAGCCGTTTTCTATGGCAATGTGAATGGGTGCATGGCAGAGCCCGTTGGCATAACCGATTTTGACGACATATTCGCCGTCGGCGGTTTCATTGGAGCCGCATCCGCTGAGTAGAGAAAGCAGCAGTACAGCAGATGCAATCAGTGCAGAGAATCTTGTTTTCATGGTCATAATCTCCTTAATAATGATCTTTACAGATAATAATCCATCTCAGGTGTTTTTCCGCCGTAATTCAGCAGCTTCAGAATTTCCGCGCGGTATTTCAGAAATTCCGGATTGCTTCTCGCCCTGGGGTGGGCAAGTTCGATGCTGACGATCTTTTCGATTTTCGCCGGACGTGCCGACATGATGACCACACGGTCGGACAGATAAATCGCTTCATCCACATCATGGGTGACCATGATCATGGTCATGTTGTGTTCCTTGCGGATCCGCAGGATCTCGTCCTGAATGTTCATCCGTGTAAACGCATCCAGCGCGCCAAGGGGTTCGTCCAGCAGCAGCACCTTCGGGTGTCCGACCAGTGCTCTTGCCAGGGACGCACGCTGGCACATACCGCCGGACAGCTGGTGGGGGTAGGAGCGCTCAAAGCCTTTCAGTCCCACAAGGTCAATGTATGCATCCACATCCTGCTTTTTCTCTTTATATATTTTCCGTGCCCTCAGCCCGAACGCGACATTGTCATAAATATTCAGCCAGGGAAACAGCATATGATTCTGAAACATGAAGCCCCGTTCACAGTCCGGCTTTCTGATTTCACTGCCGTCCAGTGTCAGTCTGCCTTCGTCGGGAAAGATCAGTCCGGCAATCAGGCGCAGCAGTGTGGATTTTCCGCATCCGGACGGCCCGATGAGGGATACAAACTCACCGGGCTTTATGTTCAAATTGATCCCGTTCAGGGCGGTGATTTCCTCGCCGTCAGCGGATATGAACTTCTTCACCGCATTTTCGATAACGATTTCGCCTACCATTTGATTACTCCTTTCTGCCAGATCAGGAACTTGTCTCTCACCTTGAACAGCAGCGTGATCAGGACAGAGAACAGCACCGCAATGATGATCAGACCAGCATACACATTTGCATAGGAGAGCATTTCCTTCTGCCAGTTGATGTACCAGCCGATCCCGTATTTCGCACCGATCATCTCAGCGGTAACGAGAGTGATGAATGACGAACAGATGCCGTTGAACAGTCCGAGGAACATATTCGGCATGGCGGCGGGGATTCCTACCTTGAAAATCTGGTAAAAATACTTTGCACCGAGCGTGCTGGATATTTCAAAATAGGAGTTCTGAATATT
>JAFTPW010000120.1:0-4732 GCA_017463075.1 Clostridia bacterium | reverse complement strand
TTGGAGAGCAGGCATCCGACCGTGACTCCGGGAATGGCGGCGGCAGTGAACACCGGAAGAACGCACAGCGCCTCGGAAATCCGAACCTGAACGGCACCGGATGCAAGTCCGAGCACGGCGGAGACAGCGGTCAGAGCGATGTAGAGTGCGGCAATCATACCGGCACGGGCGAGAAATTTGACGTTGTTTTTCATGGAGAATCCCTTTCTGGGACAAAAAAACTGCCGTACGAACCGATAGGCAGTCTGTCCGTAGGTTTGTTTTAGGTGAGGATGGTCACGAACTCACCGTGATTATGATGCTCAGGTATTATAGCACATCCGCGCGGATTTGTAAAGGGGTTTTAGATAGAAAAAGGGAAGAACCGGATGATCCTTCCCTTGAAATTCAGTTTTTCAGAGACTGCATGGGAGCCGGGATCCGTCCGCCGCGGGAGATGAACTTCTCGGAGGAACGGGCGGTGTGCAGTTTCATGATGGGGCCGGAGCCGAACAGACCGCCGAATTCCAGCTCGTCGCCGTCCTTCTTTCCGATCGCGGGGATGACACGGACAGCGGTGGTCTTGGAGTTGACCATGCCGATTGCGGCTTCGTCTGCGATGATTGCGGAGATCGTGGACGCGGGAGTATCGCCGGGGATGACGATCATATCGAGCCCAACGGAGCAGACTGCGGTCATCGCTTCGAGCTTTTCGATGGACAAATCCCCCGATCTTGCCGCGTCGATCATGCCTGCATCTTCGGAAACCGGGATGAACGCGCCGGAGAGACCGCCGACATGCGAAGAAGCCATCACGCCGCCCTTCTTGACTGCATCGTTCAAGAGAGCAAGAGCAGCAGTCGTGCCGTGTGCGCCGCAGATTTCGATGCCCATCTCTTCAATGATATGCGCGACGGAGTCACCGACTGCGGGGGTGGGCGCGAGGGACAGGTCAACGATGCCGAAGGGAACATCGAGTCTTTCGGATGCCGCCTTGCCGACGAGCTGACCCATACGGGTGATCTTGAACGCGGTCTTCTTGATGACGTCGGCAACCTCGGTCAGGTCTCCATCGGGACACTTCGCGAGCGCACTTCTGACAGCTCCGGGACCGGATACACCGACATTGATTTCACAGTCCGGTTCACCGACACCGTGGACCGCACCTGCCATGAACGGGTTGTCCTCGGGAGCGTTGCAGAACACGACGATTTTTGCCGCGCCCATGCAGTTTTTATCCGTGGTAAGCTCGGCCGCACGGCGGATCACGTGACCCATCATGCCGACGGCGTCCATGTTGATTCCGGCTTTGGTGGAACCGATGTTGACGGAGGAGCATACGTGATCGGTGACGGAAAGTGCCTCGGGAATGGACTCAATCAGAGCACGGTCGCCTGCGGAGAAGCCCTTCTGCACGAGCGCAGAGTAGCCGCCGACGAAGTTCACGCCGACTGTGCCGACCGCGCGTTCCAGAGTCTTTGCGTATTCCACGGGATTACCGCCGGAAACAGCCGCCATCATGGCGATGGGAGTCACGGAGAGCCGCTTGTTGATGATCGGAATGCCGTACATTCTCTCGATGGCTTCGCCGGTGGGAACCAGCTTTTCCGCGAGACGGCAGATTTTGTCGTAAATTTTATCGCAGGAACGGCGGATATCGCTGTCCGCACAGTCGAGCAGGGAAATGCCCATGGTGATGGTGCGGATGTCGAGATTTTCGTCGTCGATCATGCGGATGGTTTCCAGAATATCTTTTGTGTTCAGCATGGGAGTCTCCTGTCAGATGTGATGCATGGAGTTGAAGATGTCCTCGTGCATAACGTGAATCTTCATACCGATCTTTTCGCCGAGTGCATACAGACCGTCCTGAAGGCCCGTGAAGTCGGTGTTGATATCGGAAATATCGAGGAGCATAACCATGGTGAAGAGATCCTTCATAACGGACTGGGTCACGTCGAGGATGTTTGCGTTGTACTCAAAGCACACTGCGCTGACTTTGGCAAGAATGCCGACGGTGTCATAGCCGATTACGGTGACGACTGCTTTCATAAATACCTCATGAATCAATGAATTTGCATTATTATACCACGGATACCGTATAAAATCAACCGTACAGGCAAAAAAATACCGGAGCATGCTGGATACTCCGGTGATTTTTCACTTGATCCGGACTCAGTCGCCGCTCATATCCATGTAAAGCTCGTTGATCTGCTTTTCGATGGATTTGTTGACGGACTTTTCGACCTTTTTGTAGTCGGATGCGATGTTGGTGGTGTAGCTTTCGATCTTGCGTCTTACAAAGTAGGGAATATCCTTGAATACACTGCCGGAGAACTGGAAGGAGAAGTCGAAGTCACGGCCTTCCATGATGAGGTCAACCATTTCTGCGGTTTCCTTTTCAGCGGAGTACTTGCCCTTGAGCGCGGTGTCGTAGTATTCGGGATATACGGTCTTGTAGGTTTCGGCGGACATGACTTCGTACATGATGGAAACGAAGTCGAGCATGCCGTAGGAGGTCAGCGGGAGACCGAATACGGTGAACTTGTCATCCGCGGAGGTGTAGTACTTGTCCTGCTGTTCATCCCACTTGGGCCACGGGAGAATGGTGTATGCGTCTTCCATTTCACGGAGCACGTTGTATGCGGTGTAGAAACGGAGAGGAGCGAATACGAGGTTGCCGGAGTTGAAGTACTTTTCTTCGTCGTACTGCGTACCGTAGCGGTAGAAGCCTTCGGTGTTTTCATGCCAGCTTACGAGCTTTTCAACGATGGCAACGGTCTTTTCGGTCATGAACGCCATTTCAACGGCACCCTGTTCATTGATTTCAACGATGGGCTGGTTGAATGCGGAGAGCCATACATCCGGCGGGTTGGTGGGCTGGTAGCCGAAGCCGAATACGTCATTGACACCTGCCTTGCCGTCGCCGTCCTTGTCCTGATACATGGGAGTGGTGATTTCGATGAACTTGTCAACGGTCCATTCACCGGACTTTACAAGATCATACATGTCCTGCGTGGAGTAGGTGTATTCTTCCAGCAGATTGATGTTTGCGAAATACGCGTAGGTGTAGGTCATGGAGGAGAGGGAAAGGTCGGAGCAGGCAGCGTACAGAGTGCCGTAAACGGTAGCCTGGTCGTTCGCGAGCTTGTTGTGCCACGGCTTTTCCAGATTTACATAGGGCGCATCGTTCCAGTCAAGGAGGGACTTGCCGGCGATCGGTGTTGCTGCGAGGTAGTTGTAGAAGCCGACAACGTGATAGTCATCGGTACCTGCGGTTACGAAGGTGTTGACATAGGACTGAGGGTCGGTGTCGGTGCCGCAGGTGATCTTGACGTCGAAGCGGTCTTCGATGCGGAGGTTGCGGTTGTAGACTGCGTCGTTGCAGACGTCACCGGTCAGCTCATCCACTGCGATTTCGATGGTCTTGATAACGCGTCCGCTGTAACCGTCAGCGTTGGTCAGTACGCGGAATTCCTCGCCGTTGAAGGTCGTGTCGGGCAGATCGTCGGGAATCAGCTGACGCTTTTCATATTCGGTCAGTTCTTCTTCCGCGACACCGGTTTCGTCACCGGAGGGAGTGGAAGCATCGGCGGTAGTGGAAGGTGTGGTTTCGCCGCCGTCCTGGGATTTTTCACTGCAAGATGCGAATGTGGGAGCGAGCATCATTGCACAGAGAATCAGAGCCAGAAGCCGTTTCATATTTGTGCATCCTTTCGAAATTGTGATAAAAATTATTATAACCTACTTAATAATATAGCATATAATTATACAAAAAGCAAGATGACAAATTAACTAAAACTTTAAAAAAACGCAATTCAGGCTTGATTTCGTTTGTTTGCCCAAAGAAACAGCATACAAACACAGCAATATGACGAAAGAGGAGGATCGGATTCCGGACGGGGAAGAAACACAATTCCGTGTGTACCGGATGCATTTACAGAATATTCCTGATATGATAAAATATGATGACTCAATTTTTATCAAGCAATGACAGTCTGAAAAGAGGTACGATTATGAAAAAATCAGCAAAGCTTCTTGCCATGCTTCTTGTTCTGTTCTGCCTGACCGTTCCGACAGCAGCGGAGGAGACAGCGGAAACCGGCACAGAAGCGGGCGAAGTTTCGTGGAATGTGTACGGGAACACCGAATGGTATTTCGAAGAATCCACGGGCATCCTGACCATCCGCGGCACGGGAGCGATTCCGGCAGCCGAAGAATCCGCGCATCCGTGGTATGAATGCCGCACTCAGGTGACGGAGATCGTGATCGAAGAGGGAATCACCGAAATTCCGACGGGCACCTTCGGTCAGGAATACACCGTGACGAAGATGTATCTGCCGTCCACGCTTACGTCCATCGACCACACGGATTTCCTGCACAGCACTACGCT
Source organism: Clostridia bacterium (assembly GCA_017463075.1). Lineage (GTDB taxonomy): Bacteria > Bacillota > Clostridia > Oscillospirales > CAG-272 > UMGS1696. The sequence continues at coordinate 363 of JAFTPW010000120.1, read as the reverse complement.
GACGGATTTTGAAGCGGCTGAGGGCGGTTTCTACTACACCGTCGACGGCGTTCTGTTTTCCGATGACGGAACCACGGTCACGCTCGAATGCTATCCGTTCGGACGGTACAGTCTCGGGGCGGTGGAGTCCTATACGGTGCCGGACGGCGTGACCAATCTCGGTGTGCGCGCGTTCAACCGTTCACTCATCAAAAATCTCGTGCTTCCCGACAGCCTCTGTGTTCTTGAGAAATATTCTCTCGCATGGATGGATCTGCTGGAATCCCTCGATCTGCCCGATATCCGCACCTACAACAACAATTTCTGGGAACTGAATGCCCTCAAAACGGTTACTGTACGCGACGGCAGTACCATGCTTACCGT